>JASIGD010000373.1 GCA_030045295.1 Streptosporangiaceae bacterium | reverse complement strand
GGCCCTAGATCGGGCCGAACTGGCCGAGGTGCGGGCTGCGATCCGCGAGCTGGCAGCAGCCCACCGGGAGGTGCTGGGCCTTGCGTTCGGCTCCGGGCTCAGCCTCCCCGAGGTCGCGGGCGTGCTGGAGATCCCGGTCGGGACGGTGAAGAGCCGCCTGGCCGCGGCGCGCACCGCACTGAACCGGACACTTAACGAGAAGGGCCAGAACCGATGAACGCAGACCCTGCTGACACCCGCTACCCGCACCTGGACCTCGGTGACCTGATCGCCGGGGCCGCCGGCCAGCCGGTAGGTGACCGGGCTCGGGAGCACCTGGCCAGCTGCGAGCACTGCCAGCGCGAAGCGAACCGCTGGAACCTCGTTGCCGACGGGGTCCGCGGCCTGGCGGCGGCCGCGCCCGAGACAGCCCAGCCTGCCCGGCCGCGGCGCGCCGGACGGCGCGTACCGGCAGGCCCCTGGCGGCGCGCCCTGCTGGTGGCCGGCAGCGCGGCAGCCGCGCTCGTCCTGCTCGTGGGGGTCGGTGCCGCGACCGGGCTAGTGCACGTGCGCCTATCCGGTCCGGGCACCCAGACGGCCCTCACCGCGGTCACCGGGTGCTCCCAGATCGAGCAGGCCGACGGGACGCTCGAGCAGGTGAACGGCGGCAGCCTGGTCATCAGGACAGCCAGCGGCCAGCCGGTGACCGTGACCACGACGGCAACCAGATTTGTGTCCATGTCCGGACCGTTGCTGAGCGATATCACCGACGGCGCATCAGTCATGGTGCGCGGCTCCGGGTCTGACGGGACGATCCAGGCCGCCATCGTCACCGTCGGACAGCCGTTCAGCGCGGTGAACCCGGCCGGCTTCGTCCCCGTCCAGGGCACCGTGGCCGACGCGAGCACCGCCGGCTTCACCCTCGTGACGTCCAGCGGAACGCGGATTCCGGTGACCACCTCCGGCGCCACGCTCGTCGTAATACCCCACGCCAGCCCGGGCCAGCTGCAGGTCGGCGCCACCATCCTCGCCGTCGGCCACGCCGGGCCTGACGGAACGCTGTCGGCAACAGCCGTGGCCGGGGTCGCCCAGCTCCGGTCGGGACCGCGCCTCCGCGTATCGGTAAAGGTGAAGGACTGCTCGCCCAGCTCGATCGACGAGGCGCTCGGCGCGATCAGCGCGGAGCCCGCCTCCGCCGGCTGATCCGCCAGACCCCATGATGGCCTGGCCCCGCTATCATGCGGTGCCAGGCCATCGCGTGCGGGAACGGGGCGTCCTGGCCGACGGGCATCCGCCGGTCTGGATACAGGCCGGAGGACGTGCCTGGTTATCGGCGCGGGGTGACCACAACGCGAGCCACCGCGGCGTGTCTCAATGGTCTAAGTTCAGAACAAGACGGCCTCGGTGCCGCTCACGGTACGGGTCGGAGTAACTGATCAACCCGGCGGTCGGGGACGATCAGGGAAAAGGGAGAACGCGGCAATGGCAGAGCAGATGCAGTTCGCGATCGGGGCCAAGGCGAGTTGCTCGGACGGCCCGTGCGGGGAACTGCGCCGCATGATCGTGGATCCGGCCGGCGACACGGTCACGCATCTTGTCATCGAGCCGAAGCACCGGCAGCACCCCGGCCGGCTTGTTCCCCTGGGCCTGGTCGACAGCGCGGCCGGCGAGATCAGGTTGCGCTGCACGATCGCCGAGTTCGACCGGCTCGAACCGGCCGAGGAGCGGGAGCTGGTGGAAGGTCCGGGCCTGGGGATCGGCGGCCCCGTCGGGATGACGCCGTACGCGGGGATTCCAACCCCGGCGCTGGTCGTCGAACAAGATATTGTCCCGGTGGGTGAGGCGCAGGTGGGTCCCGGAGAGCCGGTCCATGCCCTGGATGGCGAGATCGGGCAGGTGGAGGGCTTCCTGGCCGATCCGGGCGATCACCGGGTGACCCACGTGCTGCTCCGGGAGGGCCACCTGTGGGGGCGCAAGGAGGTCGCCATCCCGGTCAGCGCGGTGACCGGGGTCGAAGACGGGATCCGGCTCAACATGACCAAGCAGCAGGTGGAGCAATTGCCACCCGTGCACATCGATCACGCCGGCTAGGGCCGCGGATCCTCGGGACCAGGGCCAGCCGCGACGATCGCATCGCGCGCGTGCGGATCGAGCCATAGGCGGGCCGGGTCGGCGACGGCAGGCGCAGGCGCAGGCCCGCGCTAGAGTCCGTAGAAACGAGGAAGGTGGCGATGGAAGAGATAACGCTCGTGCTGGGGGGCGGCGTTCGCTGTGCCGATTCGCCCGAGGTCTGCGGCCAGGTGAAGTCCGTGGTCGTCGACGCGAGGAGCGGGCAAGCAACCCATCTCGTGGTGGAACCGAAGGACCGGGAGGGGCTGGCCCGGCTTGTCTCGCTGGGCGAGATTACCGGCGCGGTGGAGGGCAGCATCCGGCTCCGGGAGACCGAGAAGGAATTCAGGGACCTGCCCGCCGCCGAGGAGACCGTGGCCGAGCTGGTGCCCGGCTACGGCGAAGTACAGCTGCTCCCCTCGGGGGAAGGCTGGCGACCTGCCGACGACGGCGATGAGGTCGTGGACGGCAGGGACTTCCGGCAGATAGACGTGATCGAAGAAATAGATCTCGTCGCCGAAGGACTCGGCCCGACCGAGGATGAGCAGGAGGAGCACGGCGGCGACCGCGTCCACGCCACCGACGGCGACATCGGGAAACTCCGCGCGCTCGGCGTCGACCGGCACACCGGCAAAGTCACCTGCGTGCTGCTCCAAGAGCACTTGTGGGGCAGCAAGGAAGTGCAGATCCCCTCCGGCGACGTGTCCGGGTTCCGGGGCGGAATCCAACTCAGCATCACCAAACAGCAGGTGGAGGACCGGTACGTGCGCACCGATCAGCCCCGCGAGTAACGCCGCCAGGGTCCAGCCGGCTCTCGACACGGTCGTTCCAGCAGGTAGAACGCCGGATAACTCGCCGACCGGCTCGGCCGGGCCGCCGTCCGCCAGCGGAACGGCCGCCGGGACCGCGCCGCCGGGCCGGTGCTCGGTGATCCACGTGTCGATGCGCTCCCACCACTCGTACAGCCACTGCAGCTGGGCCTCATGGTCGGCCGCCCGCGGCACCTGATCGGACGGCACCCGCCACCACCTGGCCCGCAGCACCCGGTCGACGGGAAATCTCCGCCAGATGTCGCCCACGGTAAGGATCGTGTCCAGCCCCGCGTGGGCCACGAAGATCACGTCGGCCTCGGGGCAGGCGGCGATGGCGGCCAGCGTCCCGCCCGGCCGCGGCGGGAGCAGGTTGGGCATGTCCCTGGCGCGCGCGGCCAGGTCGCGCCGGCCGGCGTGCTCCAGCCGCCGGATGCCGCGGTGCCAGCGGGCCGGTGTCCAGTTCGCGCCTTCCGGGAAGATCACCAGCGCCCCGGTCTGATCCAGGCCGCGGGCCAGCCGCTCGATCTGCTCGGTGAAGATGCTGTCGCCGGTCTTGCGGTGGTGGATGAACACGTTGGGCAGGCGGTTCCCGACCACGTCCAGGCTGGGGTCGAATTGCAGCGCGGCCTTCATGACCACCCGCGGGCGCCGGCCGTAGACGCTCAGCAGCTGATGCACGAGCAGGAACGAATCGCCGGGTCCGGCGTGCCGGCTGAGCACGATGACTGGGCGGGCCAGCCGCGCCGCCCGCTCCTGGCCGGTGAGCTCCGGCTCCTCGACCTCGACCCGCAGCCCGTACGTCCGCTCGGCCCCCCGGTACAGCGCGTCGAGAAACCGCCGGATGACCGCGTAGTGGCGGCTCTGATAGGGCTCGGTGCGCATCCGGCCGCCGAACCCGCTGATGATCCACAGGCCCAGCAAGATGAACAGCGCGACGATCTCCGCGGTCAGCCAGACCACCGCGAACGACAGCAGCCGCAGGTTCCGCATCCGGCCCGCGCGCGACAGCCCGGCCAGCCCGAACAGCAACGCGAGCAGGCCCAGCAGGGGCGACAGCACGATGACGCCGAGCGCGATGACCATCACCATCGGCGCCAGCACCAGCCGGCGGACCAGCCTGGGTGGGAGCAATGGGCCCTCCTGTCGAAAGGAGGCCAGATAAGCGCCGGGCCAGCGCCTTGAGGTAATTCACGGACGCCGCGTACGCGCGTTCGATGCTCTGCCCAACCTTAGCCCGGTCACGATAACGGAACTGTGACAATCCGGGCGGCGGCCGGTCCCCGCCGGTGGGCAGGATGTGAACGCTGACGCCGGAGGGCAGCGACAGCATCTCCTCGTGGAACCGGTGCCTGCGGGCGATCTCGAACGCCACCAGCCCCACCTGCCACGGACGGGCAGGGACCTCCAGCGGGCTCTCGATCCAGCCCACCTGCAGCACGTAGACGTTGCTGGCGCCCAGCGCGACGGCCCGCCCGACCGGGATGGAATCCACCAGGCCGCCGTCGAAGTAGTGGGTGCCGTCGATCTCAACCGGCGGCAGCAGCCCGGGCACCGCGCACGAGGCGAGGACCGCGGGCACCAGCGCGCCGCTGCTGAACCAGTGCGCGCTGGCCGTCTCGATCCCGGCGGCCACGCACTGGAACGGCAGCGCCAGGTCGGCGAAGTCCTTGCCGGGCAGCGCTTCGGAGAGCACGCGCCGGAGCGGCTCGAGCGAATGCAGGTGCGTTCCGGAACGGACCAGCCGGGCCGCCCGGCCCCACAGGTTCTCGCTGAAGACCTGGCGCAGCTCATCGCCTTCCCACATCTGGCCCAGCCGTGCCGCGGCGCCGGACGGGTCGGCCGCCACGAACGCGCCGTTGAGGGCGCCTATCGAGGTTCCCACGACCAGATCGGGCCGGATGCCGGCCTCTGACAGCGCCCTGAGCATGCCGACTTCGTGCGCGCCGAGAAGCCCGCCGCCGCCGAGCACGAACGCCGTCGTCATGGGAGCAGCCTAGCCAGACCCGAGGTCAGTCTCGGCGGATGGTCAGGCCCAGCGAGGCGAACTGCTCGAACGGCCGGTGGTAGCCGCGTTCGATGTGGTGGATCCCGGCCAGCGCCGAAGGCCGGTCGGCGACCGCGGCGGCGAGCACCGCGGAGAACCCGGCGCGCACGTCGGGCAGCGTGACGTCGGCCCCCCGCAGCTTCGACACGCCTCTGATCACGGCCGAGTGGACCGCGTTCGTGTCGTGGAAACGGCACGCCGGCCCGCCCAGGCACGCGGCGAACACCTCGATCTCGCAGCCCATCTTCTGCAGCGCGGGGACGTATACCAGCCGGTTCTCGAACACGGTCTCGTGCAGCACTGACATCCCGTCGGACTGGGTGAACAGCACCATCAGCGGCTGCTGCCAATCGGTCATGAACCCGGGGTGGGTGTCGGTGTGCACCGCGGCGGCGCGCAGCCCTTCCGGCGCCGACGCCGTGATCCAGTCGTCGGTGATGTCGAACCTGGCGCCCATCTTGGCCAGCGTGGTGATCGCGGTGACCAGGCGGTCCTGGGGGCAGCCGTGCACGCGTACCTCGCCCCTGGTGATCAGCCCGGCCACCAGGTAGGAGAACGCCTCGATCCGGTCGCCGGCCAGGCCGGCCGACGCGCCGCGCAGCCGGGGCACGCCCTCGATGACGACCCGCCGGTCCGGGCTGAGCTCGATGTGCGCCCCCATCCGCTGCAGGAAGAGCGCGAGCTCGACCACCTCCGGCTCGGTGGCGGCTCCGTGCAGCACCGTCTTCCCCTCGGCCAGGACCGCGGACAACAGCACCGTCTCGGTCGCCCCCACGCTCGGGTACGGCAGGTCGATAGGCGCGCCGTACAGCCGGGACGCCCGCGCGGTGATCCCGGCCGGGCCGGTCTCGATGTCGGCGCCGAGCGCGCGCAGCGCCGCGACGTGGAAGTCGACCGGCCGCCGCCCGATGGGATCGCCGCCGACCAGCGGGACGAACGCCTCACCGGTCCGGTGCAGCAGCGGCCCCAGCATGAGGATCGGGATCCGGTTCAGCCCGGTGAACGCCTCGGGAACCCGGGGCTCGACCGCGGAGCCGGGCTCGATCGTGATCTCGGCGCCGGAACGGCCGACCTGATACCCCAGGGACTCCAGCATCGCCGCGGTGATGTCGACGTCGCCGACCTCGGGGGCGTTGCGGATGGTGCTCGGCCCGTCGCCCAGCATCGCGGCCACCATGTGCTTGGTCACGGCGTTCTTCGACCCGCGCACCGAGATGTCGCCGCGCAGCGGCCCGGACGGCTCGACTAGCCAGGTTTCGGTCACGCAGACCACTGTAGGGGCGCGACCCGGGCACGCCGCGCGCGATTCATCTAACCCGCAGGTCATCGGGCGGCCCGACCGGCCGCATCACGGCGGCGGCGACCACGTCGCTGGATGGCCTGGTGCGTGCTGCGCCGGGCCGCAGCGAAGATCCTTTATTCAGAACGATGCGCGGTGCCCCGTTCCCGGTCCTGTTAACCGGGTAGACAGGGTGACGTGGACAAGCTGCAGGCGTACCGGGACAAACGGGACGCCGCGCGGACCCCCGAACCGGTTCCCGCCGCACCGGCGCCGGGAACCACCCGGGCTCCCTACGGCGGGTCATTCGTGATTCAGGAGCACCACGCCCGCCGGCTGCACTGGGATTTCCGGCTGGAGCGCGACGGGGTGCTGGTGTCCTGGGCGCTGCCGAAAGGCGTGCCCGACGACCCTGCCCTGAACCACCTGGCCGTGCACACCGAGGATCATCCGCTGGAGTACGGCGGTTTCGAGGGGACCATACCGAGAGGGGAGTACGGCGCGGGCACGGTCACCATCTGGGACCACGGGAGCTATGAGGCGCTGAAGTGGACGCCCGGTGAGGTCAAGGTCGTGCTGCACGGGCAGCGGGTGACCGGCGGGTACGTGCTGTTCCAGACCCGGGGCAACCAGTGGATGATCCACCGGGAACGGCAGCCGCTGCCCTCCGGGATCCGCCCCATGCTGGCGGTGACCGGCGCGGCGCCCAGCGACAAGCAGGACTGGGCGCTGGAGATGAAGTGGGACGGCGTCCGGGCGCTGGCCTACATCGAACGGGGCCAGGTGCGCCTGATGTCAAGGACGGAACGCGACATCACGGTCACCTACCCCGAGCTCGCCGGCCTGGGCGCGGCCACCACGCACAAGCAGCTGCTGCTCGACGGGGAGATCGTGGTGTTCGGGGCCGCGGGCTGGCCGGAGTTCGAGGCTCTGCAGCCGCGTATGCACGTCTCCTCGGCGGCGCAGGCGGCCCTGCTGGCCGGGCAGACCCCAGTGACCTACCTGGTTTTCGACCTGCTGCAGCTGGACGGCAGGCCGCTGCTCGATCTGGGGTACCGGGACCGCCGGGCGCTGCTCGACGAGCTGAAACTGGCCGGCCCGTTCTGGCAGAGCCCGCCGAGCTTTCCCGGCGAGGATTTCGAGGCCGTGCGCGGCGTCTCGGTGGAGCACGGCATGGAAGGCGTGGTGGCCAAGCGGCTGGACTCCAAGTACGCGCCCGGTATCAGGACCGACAACTGGCGCAAGATCAAGAACCTGCGCAGCCAGGAAGCCGTGGTCGCGGGGTACAAGCCGGGAAAGGGCAACCGCGCCGGTCAGGTCGGCTCGCTGCTCATCGGGGTGAACGACTCCTCCGGGCTGGTCTACGCGGGCCACGTGGGCACCGGGTTCAGCGCGGACACGCTGCGCATGCTGGGGGACAAGCTCAGGCCGCTGCGCCGTGCTGACTCGCCGTTCGACGGCCCGGTGCCGCCCGAACACGCCCGTCCCGCGGTCTGGGTGGAGCCCCGGCTGGTGATCGAGGTGAGCTTCGACCGGTGGACCAAGGCGGGCCGGATGCGGGCCCCGGTGTACAAAGGGCTGCGTGACGACGTGGATCCCGCGGACGTGGTCCGTGAGCCCTGACGCGAAGGTGGCCGTCCGGGTGGACGGGCGGACGCTGACGCTGACCAACCTGGGCAAGGTCCTGTACCCGGAGACCGGGTTCACCAAGGCCGAGGTGCTCGACTACTACCAGCGCGTGGCGCCAGTGCTGCTGCCGCACATCGCGGGCCGGCCGCTCACCCTGAAGCGGTATCCCGAGGGCGTCGCGGGTGAGGCCTTCTTCCAGAAGCACGTCACCGCGCACCGGCCGGACTGGATCCGCACCGCCCGGGTCGACTCGGAAAGCTCGCGGGCGCGCGGAGCCAGCGTGACCTACCTGGTAGTGGACGACCTGCCCGCGCTCATCTGGGCGGCCAACCTGGCCGGCCTGGAGCTGCACGTGCCGATGTGGCGGATGCCCCGTGTACGCCGGCCGGACCTGCTCGTCTTCGACCTTGATCCGGGCGCGCCCGCCAACATCGTGGACTGCTGCCGGGTAGCTGAGGACCTGCGGCCGCTGCTGGAGGCCGAAGGCTTCGCCCCGCTGGCCAAGACCTCCGGCGGGAAGGGGCTGCAGCTGTACGCTCCGATCTCCGGCGTTACCTCGGAGGAGGCCAGCGAGAAAGCCAAGGCCTTCGCCGAACGCCTGGAACGCGATCATCCTGGCCGCGCCGTGTCCCGGATGACCAAAGTGCTGCGTACCGGCAAGGTCCTCATTGACTGGAGCCAGAACAACGGGTCGAAGACCACCGTGGCGCCCTACTCGCTACGGGCCCGCCAGAACCCCACGGTCTCGACCCCGGTCAGCTGGGACGAGGTTCAGTCCTGCCATCGGCCGCAAGACCTGTTCTTCACCGCCGGCGCGGTCCTGGACCGGGTGGCCCGGCGCGGCGACCTGTTCGCGCCCCTGCTGGCCGGCTCGGGTCGCTAGCCGCCGGATCGGCGTTCGCTGATCAGCAGGAGGGCGTAGGCGGCGACGGTGGAATCGTCGGTGATCGCGCCGTCGGCGATCATTTCCTCGAACCTGGCCCTGGGTACCCACGCCTGGCGCATGTCCTGCTCTTCGTGCTCGCGCTCCGGCGGGCCGGCTTCCAGGCCGGTGGCGACGAAGAAATGCCCGCCCTGGCTGGTGATGCCGTGAGCGCAGTGCAAGAACCCGAGCTTGGTCAGCACCCTAGCCCGCAGGCCGGTCTCCTGGAGGAGTTCCAGCCGGGCCAGTTCGGCCGGGCTGCCCGTTCGCCCGGGCGGCCATCCCCCCTGCGGGAAGGACCAGGTACGCCGCCTGATCGGATACCGGTATTCCTCGACCAGGTGAAAGCCGTCGTCCTCGGCCGGGATGACGAGCGCGAAATCGGCCTTCTCCACGAACGCGTACGTGCCGCGGGAGCCGTCGCGCCGTTCGACCTCGTCGCGGCGCAGCCGCATCCAGCCGTCTTCGTAGACGATCCCGGTCGCGAGCATGCGGACGTCCGCCCCGTCCGGCGTGGTGGGCATCGGCTAAGGTACCTGCTCGGATCGGGCCGGCGCCGGCACCAGCCCGTGATGCCGCCGCAGCACGTCGGTCAGACCCCGGACGCTCTCCGCGGCCGCGTCGGGGCCGGCGCTCGGCAGTACCGTTTCGCTCCTGTCGATCACACGAATCCTCGGCGTGAGTCGCATCAGCCGGCGGGAGATGCCGCGCTTGCGCCCGCCGCCTTCCTGGCAGGGACCATTTTGCCGCATCACGCGGTCGCAGGCCGCCAAAGAGCGAGATTCACCAAATGCCGCCGCCAATGGCGACGCGATTTCGCGAGAAAGCGTAACGTGAGGTGCGCCACACCGTCCGGCCCGGCTAGCCGGTTATTCGCTGAGTGTTTTGTCGGTGCCTATCCGTAGTATCAGGGCGTGACCTGGGACCGGCTGCGTCAACGGCTGCACTCTGCGCCGCCCACGCTGTACCAGCTCGGGCCGCGCCCGGCCGGCCCGCTCCCGCCGTTCGACGCCGGGGCGGGCTGCGCCGTCTGCCGCGGCCCGGTGCGGCCCGGGTTCGCCCGTTGCTACCAGTGCGGGCGTCACGCCCTGCTCGGTCACGGCCTGCTGGCCGACGCGGTCGTGCCCGTCTCGTACGCGATCAAGGGCACGGCCTTTGCCGACGAACTGTGGCGGTACAAGTCGTGGCTGGCGCCGAGCGCCTCGGCGCGCACGTCGGTGCTGGCCCTGCTGCTGGCCTTCCTGAACGATCACGGCCCCTGCGTCTGGCGGGACGCGGCCATGCCGGCGCCGGACCGCCTCGCCGTCGTCCCGACCGGGTGTGGCCGCCCGGCACCGCATCCTTTGCTCCGGCTGGTCTCGCCGTATCTGCGGCTGCCGGTCACGCCGCTGGCCGTCCGGCCCGGGCGGCAGGGCCGTGACCTCGACCTCAGCCGGTTCCAGGCCGGCCGGATGCCGGCCGCAGCCACCGTGCTGCTGCTGGACGACACCTGGGTGTCGGGGGCCAGCGCCCAGTCGGCCGCCGCCGCGCTCAAGCTGGCCGGCGCCAGCCGTGTCGCGATCGTCATCTTGGGCCGGCACATCAATCCAGCCGACCCCTTGTCGGGCGCGCTCATCACCCGGGCGGCTCCCGCCCGTTACGACCTTTCGACCTGCGCGGTGCACCGGCCGGAATATCGACCGATTACTAGTGACGGCGCGGTGAGCTGAAAAGCGTAATCATTAATCCGTTCCCGGCCATGCCGGAAATAGCGCCGGGCATTCATCCGATATGTCAAATAGCCGGCCGCGGCCACCTGGTGCCGGCCCCGTTCTTTGCCGCGCGGCGGCGTCGTCCCCGCAGCGGGCCTAAGCTTGAATGGTGATCGCTGCGCCCCCTTCGCATACCGCTCTGGTCCGGCGGGCCCGCCGGATCGACCGCGAGCTGGCCGTGCTTTACCCGGACGCGCATACCGAGCTGAATTTCAGCTCGCCGCTCGAACTGCTCGTCGCGACGATCCTGTCCGCGCAGACGACCGACAAGCGCGTCAACCTGGTCACGCCGATCCTGTTTGCCCGGTACCCGACCGCGGCCGATTACGCGGCCGCCGACCGAGATGAGCTGGAGAAGATCATCCAGTCGACCGGGTTCTACCACGCCAAGGCGAACAGCCTGATGGGGCTCGGGCAGGCGCTGTGCGACAGGTTCGGCGGCGAGGTGCCTCCGCGGCTGCGTGACCTGGTCACCTTGCCCGGCGTGGGCCGGAAGACCGCCAACGTGGTGCTCGGCAACGCCTTCGGCATCCCCGGCCTGACCGTGGACACTCATTTCGGCCGGCTGGCCCGCAGGTTCGGCTGGACGACGAGTACCGACCCGGTGAAGGTCGAGGCCGAGGTGGCCACGCTCATCCCCCGCCGGGACTGGACGATCCTCTCCCACCGGCTGATCTGGCATGGCCGCCGGGTCTGTCACGCCCGCCGTCCCGCCTGCGGCGCGTGCGCCCTGGCGCGCCTGTGCCCGTCGTACGGCGAAGGCCCCACCGATCCGGAGATTGCCGCAAAGCTCGTCAAGCCCGGCCCGTTCTCGTGACCCCTGGCGGCCCGGGGGGCGGGCAGCCCCCCGGGGAAGCACAGCCCGCCCCGGCCTGGTTGCGCGAGCTCGCCGCCGCGGCCAGCACGATGGAGATAGACCCGAGGGTCCAGCCGCCCGCCAGCGGCGGCCGGGCATCGGCCGTGCTCATCTTGTTCGCCGGGGGTCCGGACGGGTCCGGCGGCCCCGACCTGCTCCTCATCCAGCGCAGCGAAGGGCTGAGGCTGCACGCGGGCCAGGCGGCGTTCCCGGGTGGGGCCATCGACGCCGCGGATTCCGGGCCGGAAGCTGCGGCGCTGCGGGAGGCGGCCGAGGAAGTGGGTGTCGACCCGGCTGGCGTCGACGTCGTGGGCACCCTGCCCGAGCTTTTCATCGCGCGCACCGGATTCCGGGTGGTTCCGGTGCTCGCCTGGTGGCGGCGGCCGTGCGCGGTCGCGCCCGTTGACCTCGCCGAGGTGGCCGCGGTGGAGCGAGTGAGCGTCTCCGAACTGGCCGATCCCGCCGCGCGGCTCATGGTGCGCGGGCCGGGCGGATTCGTGTCGCCGGCGTTCCAGGTCAGGGGGATGCTCATCTGGGGCTTCACGGCTGTGCTCGTCGACCGCCTGATCACGCTCGGCGGGTGGGAGCAGCCGTGGGACGTCTCCAGGGTCATGGACCTGTGACCAGTCCGGCGAGCCAGGAAGTGCGCAAGACGCTATACGGTTGGGGTCGTGCACGGAGATGTGCTCGACCTTATCTTGATCGTGGTGGTCGCCGCGTTTGCCGTGTCCGGCTACCGGCAGGGCTTCATCGTCGGCGTGCTCAGCTTCTTCGGGTTCGTGGGCGGCGCGCTGCTGGGCGCCGAGTACGGCCCGAGCATCTCCCGGGCACTGGTCGGCGGGCAGACGCAGCAGGATGTCATCGCGGTGGTCATCCTGGTGGCCTTCGCCGTGATCGGGCAGTTCATCGCCTCTGCCATCGGCTCGGCCATGCGGTCGACGGTCACCTGGCACTCGGCGACGGTGGTGGATTCGGTGGGCGGCTCCATCGTCAGCATGGTGTCCGTGCTGCTGATCGCCTGGGTCGTCGGGTCGGTGCTGATCGAGTCGCCGTTCCCCCTGGTGGACCAGCAGGTGAACAACTCGGTGGTGCTGCAGACCCTCGACAAGTTCATGCCCACCCCGGCCAAGACCATGTTCTCCGACTTCCGCAGGCTGCTGGCCAGCAACAGTACCTACGCCGAGGTGTTCAGCGGCATCGGCGCGGAGCGCATTCTCGCCATCCCCGCACCCGACCCCGCCGTGCTGGACAGTCCGGGCTTCCGGTCCGCCGCCAGCAGCGTGGTGAAGGTGCAGGGAGTGGCGCCCAGCTGCCAGAAGTCCATCGAGGGCTCCGGCTTCGTCATCTCGCCTGACCACGTTCTCACCAACGCGCACGTGGTCGCGGGAGTAACGCAACAGCAGACCGTTACCAGCGATACCGGTCAGGTCTTCCCGGCCACGGTGGTCTACTACGACCCGCAAGTCGACGTCGCCGTTTTGTACGTGCCCGGGCTGAACCTGTCCCCGCTGCGCTTCGCGGGGCCGGCCAGCCCCGGCGACGATGCCGTGGTCGCGGGGTACCCGCTGGACGCCCGCACCTTGCAGGCGGTTCCGGCCAGGATCGGCGGCACCCAGGATGCGCAGGGCCCGAACATCTACCAGACGAGCACGGTGACCCGCCAGATCTACGAGATCCGGGCCGACGTCAGGTCGGGTAATTCGGGCGGGCCGCTGCTATCGTCGGCCGGCACGGTCGACGGAGTGGTCTTCGCCGCCGCGGTCGGGGTGTCCGATACCGGCTTTGCCCTGACCGCCGACGAGGTGTCCGCCGACGCCACTGCGGGAGCGAGCCTGACCACGGCCGTCTCCACCATGTACTGCGACTAATCCGCGGCGATCGTCAGCCTCGGCAGCAGATGGGCTGGCGGGACGGCGGCCAGCCCGTCGGTCTCGATGCGTGCGGCCAGGTCGTCCGACGCCGCGAGGAAGGTGACCAGGTCGATTCCGTACGGTTGATCACGGCTGGGCGGTGGCCCGGCCGTGACCTGGTACGCGCGGACCCGCTCGGCGCCCCGCCGCAGCAGCGCCACCGCGCCGCGGGCGTTGCCGCGGTGCGCGTGCGTCAGCCCGACCGCGACCTGCGCGAGCCCCTGCCA
>JASIGD010000372.1 GCA_030045295.1 Streptosporangiaceae bacterium | reverse complement strand
CGGCCGGGGTAGCGGCCCTGCCCGCGCCGACCGGGCCTATCGTGGCTCCGCCGCAGCCGTCGGATCCGCGTCCAGTCGCTCGCCCGGTCTCGCTGGTCATCCCGCTGATCGGCGTGAACACCCAGCTGATAACCCTGGGTCTGACAGCCGGCGGCGCGTTGCAGGTGCCGTCCTCGACCTCGGTCGCGGGCTGGTTCACCGGGAGCCCCCGGCCGGGTGCGATCGGTTCGGCCATCATCGTCGGGCACATCGACTCGATCAGTGGTCCGGGGGTGTTCTGGCGGCTATCCGAGCTGCGCGCCGGGGACGAGGTCTACGTCAAGCGCGCGGACGGGACGCTCGTCGAGTTCCGCGTCACCTCGGTCCAGACCTACCTGAAGGACCGCTTCCCTACGCAGGCCGTTTACGGTCCCACCCCCGATCCGGAGCTGCGCCTCATCACCTGTGGCGGAGCCTTCGACTACGCCACCGGCCATTACCTGAGCAACATCGTCGTCTACGCCACCGAGGTGAAGTGACGCGACTCGACGCCATGCCGCTCGGCCAGCCGGCGGCGCTGCTCCCGGCGCTGCCGCGCGCTTCGGCGGCTCCCGCGGGCACTGATCGCGCTGGCCTTCCCGGCGTTCACCCGTTATCGCGGTCACTATCCTGGGGCACAGCTAGCTTGATCCCCGGAGGTGCGATGGAGCTGCGGGTCGCCGACAACCCGGAATTGGAGCGGTTCGAGATCTACGCCGACGGCCAAATCGCCGGGTTCATCGACTACCGGCTGCGCGACAGCACGATGGCGTTCTTGCACACTCAGACCGAGAACCGGTTCCGCGGCCAGGGCGTCGCCAGTCATCTCGTCCAGTCCAGCCTCGACTTTGCCCGGGAGCGGCACCTGGCCGTGCTGCCCTACTGCCCGTTCGTGCGGAGCTGGATCGCCGATAACCCCGCGTACGCGGATCTGGTCCCAGCGGATAAGCGGGTGAACTTCGATCTCTGACCGGCGCTCATCGCGGTACCGATGAGTTTGTCCGCCGAGCTCCGTTTCAAGGTTGAGAATCGGCGACCGGCCGATACCTGCCGAGGAGACTGAGACATGGACTACCAGCTTGAACCAGGATCCTGCGGGAGGTCGACCGGAGCAAGGCCAGCCGTGGACCGCGCTGACCAGGTGGTCGGCGTCGAGGAGATCGTGCACGCGGCGATCGCGGGTGACGAGCCCGCGTTCACCGCCCTCACCGAACGCCACCGGCGTGAGCTGCACGTGCACTGCTACCGGATGCTCGCCTCGTTCGACGAGGCCGAGGACGCGGTGCAGGAGACCTTCCTGAACGCCTGGCGCAGCCGGTCGACCTTCGCGGGCGGTTCGCAGTTCCGCGGCTGGCTGTACCGGATCGCGACAAACGTCTGCCTCGACATGCTCCGGCACAACGCCCGGCGGGCAGCCGGCATGCGCTCGTTCGCCGAAGTGCCGTGGATCCAGCCTTATCCGGACCTGCTCCTCGACCAGGCCGCGCCAGGCGAGGAAGGGCCGGAGGCGGTCGCCATCGAGCGGGAGACCATCTCGCTCGCCTTCCTCGCCGCGTTGCAGGTGCTACCGCCGAGGCAGCGCGCGGCCCTGATCGCCCGCGACGTGCTCGGCTGGCCCGCCAGCGAGACTGCCTCGGCCCTTGGTACCAGCGTCGCCGCCGCCAACAGCGCCGTGCAGCGCGCTCGGGCCAGGCTGCAATCGCATTTGCCGCCCCGCCGCGCCGAATGGTCTGCTCAGGAACCGAGCGCCGAGGAGCGCGCGCTGCTCGAGCAGTTCATCGACGCGCACGAGCGGCTCGACGCCGCTGCCGCCATCGCCATCGCCGCCCGGGACATCCGGATTACCATGCCGCCCTCCCCGTGGTGCTTTGACGGCGCGGACGCGATCAGGCCGCTGATGGCCGAGGCCGTCGCGATGGGCGAGTGGCGTCTGATCCAGGTGGGAGCGAACCGGATGCCGGCGGCCGCCAGCTACCTCCGCCGACCCGGCGACAGCGGGTTCCGCGCGTTGAAGCTGGACGTCATGCGGATCGAGGCGGGTGCCATCGCGGAGATCACCACGTTCGACGCCGGTCTGTTCCCAGCCTTCGGGCTCTCGCCCACCCTGTAAGTGCTCGCGAGCCTCAACTTGAGCCATCCCGCCCTCGTCAGGGTCAGACCGCGTGCAGTACCTCTCCGCCGTACACCAGCGGCTCCTCAGGCTGCAGCATGTCGGCGAGACGGTTGAATTCCTGGAAGCCCGGATCCGCGTCGTGCTCGCTGTGCTCGGCGTGACTGGGGACCTCCACCGCGATGACGTACTTGATCACGTCCTCGCGCCGGTCTGTGCCGAACGCCACACGGGAGATCCGGGCGCTGGTGAACGCGCCGCGGGCCTTGTACTCGCGCCAGCGCGGCAGCTCCCGTTCGGCGAACAGGCGCTCGTACTCGGCGGCCTGCTCAGCACGGATATGGATGACAATGACGTCAAGTTCGCTCATGATTCAGCTCCTCATCCGGTCAGGCCCCTGATCAGGACCGCGAGCCTTGCGGGTCAGATTATTTCCGCGGTCTCGTCCATCTCCGCCAGCGTCTGCTCGGGAGCCAGTCACTGTTCGCCGTGCCATTCCGCGATGGCCGCCTCGTAGCGATCCAGGGCGCGCTCGACTGGGCCGCACCCAGCCGAGGGGAGCCAGTGCACCGCACGTTGGAATCCGGCTGCCGCGTAGGATTCCAGCACCTCGGCCTCAGCCGGAACGCCCATGACCATGAGCGCGACCGGCCGGTCGGCCCGCGCCCGCAGTTCCGCTGCCCGGTCCAGGATGCCCTCAGGAGCGTGATTGGGGAACCACGCATCGCCGAACGCCAGCACGCGGTCCAGCACGCCCGGCCCGTTCCCGCCGACCAGTACCGGCGGGTGCGGCCGCTGCGCCGGCTTCGGCCAGGACCAGATCCGCTCAAACGCGACATAGTTACCCGCGTAGCTGGCTTCGTCGTGCGTCCAGATCTCCTTCACCGCCTCAACCCGTTCCCGCAGGATCGCCATTCGCCGTCGCGGGTCGGTGCCGTGATTGGCCATCTCCTCCCGGTTCCAGCCCGCGCCGACGCCGAACTCGAACCGCCCGCCGGACAGGTAGTCGACGCTGGCCACCTCCTTGGCGGTGATGATCGGATCACGCTCGACCAGCAGGCAGATGCCTGAGCCGACCCGTAGCCGCGAGGTGGCCGTCACTGCCGCGGTCACCGCCACAAATAGGTCAAAGGTATGCGCGTACCTGCGCGGCAGCTCGCTTCCGCGGGGGTACGGTGACTGTCTGCTGGCCGGGATGTGCGTGTGCTCAGGGAAGAACAGCGACTCGTGGCCCCGTTCCTCGGCCAGCCGCGCCATCTCGGCAGGCGCGATGGCGTCGTGGGTCGGGAAGATCGCTACGCCCGTGTCCATGCGACCAAGCCTAGGTGTGACCTCATCCGCGTGACGTCCTGGCCACCAGGGCCAAGTTGACGTGCGAACCGTTCACCCAGATAACGCTGACCGGTGATCGGTTAACGTCGGCTATGGTCATGCCGCAGCATGCGTGGTGAAGTAGAACCACATTCTCGCGGAAGGCGTCGGCATGACTGTTGCCGGGATAGATCTGTCGGACACCGAGTTCTGGGGCCTGCCGCTCGCCGACCGGGCGGCTGCCTTCGCGCTGCTGCGGGCGCAGCAGCGACCTGCGTTCTTCGAAGAGCCCGAGGTCCCGTTCAGCGAGAAAGGCCCGGGATACTACGCCCTGGTCCGGCACGCGGACGTGGTCGAGGCGAGTCGGCACCCGCAGATCTTCTGCTCAGGGAAGGGCGCTACCAGCATCGCGGACCTGCCGGTCGAGTTCAATGAGTACTTCGGCTCGATGATCAACATTGACGACCCACGGCACGCCCGGCTGCGGCGGATCGTCTCCCGCGCGTTCAGCCCGCGGCTGGTCGCGAAGTTCGAAGATGACGTGCGCCGCGCCGCCACCGCGATCGTGGATGACCTGCTGGTAACCGGGCCGTGCGACTTCGTGCAGCACGTCGCGGCCAGGCTGCCGCTGAAGATCATCTGCGACATGATGGGCATCCCCGGCGATCGGTACGAGATGGTCCTGGCCAACACCAACATCATCTTGTCCGGGGCGGACCCGGAATTCCTCAGCGAGGATCTCAACCAAGCGGTCACCCAGCTACTCGGCGCCGGGCAGGCGCTCGCCGATCTGGTCACCAGCCTGGCCGCCGCCCGCGCCGAAGCACCCGCGGATGACCTGGTCTCCGCGCTGGTGACCGCGAACATCGACGGGGAACAGCTGACCAGCGCCGAACTCGCCTCGTTCTTCATCCTGCTGGTGGTAGCGGGCAACGAAACCACCCGCAACGCGCTGTCGCACGCGCTCATGCTGTTTACCGAATTCCCCGAACAGCGCGCGCTACTGCTCGCTGACCTGGAGAACCAGGTCGGCGGGGCGGTCGAGGAGATCGTGCGTTACGCCTCGCCGGTCTTGTTCATGCGGCGGACCCTCACCCAGGACTACGCCATGAACGGGCAGGACTACCGCGAGGGCGACAAGGTGGTGCTGTTCTACTACTCAGCCAACCGCGACGAGGCGGTGTTCGTCGACCCTGAGCGGTTCGACGTCACGCGCGCGCCGAACCCGCACGTCGGATTCGGCGCGGCCGGGCCGCACTACTGCCTGGGCGCCCACCTCGCCCGCCGGGAGCTCACCGTGATGCTCCGCGAACTGTTCACCCGAGTCCCCGACATCACCGCCGGCGAGCCCGACCGGCTGCTGTCCAGCTTCATCAATGGCATCAAGCGCATGCCCTGCCAGTTCTGAGTGCCCGGCGGCGCTTCGAGCACGGCCTCGACCTCAGGCAGGGACCCCCAGCAGGGTAAAGCGTCCAGCAGGCGGCCCTAGCTTGGCCAGGTGCGGAGGGCGGCACGGGCGAAGGCGGCTCCTTCTTGGGTCGGTTCCCCCGGCCCGAGACCGCGCCGGTCGTGGCTCAGGGCGCCGAGCCTGCGGAGCACGGTCCTGGTGTCCCAGGCGGCACGGGCAGCCGCCCATCCGGTTAGTTCGGTGCCGTCGCCGCTGATCCAGCCGATCGCGCCGAGCAGGCGAGCCAGTACCGCGTCCACGTCGCCGTCCACCCGCGCGGCCACCGCAGCGAGCAATAGAAGTCCGGCCTCGGTCTCGCAGCGGTCGCTGGACCTGGGTGGCATCCGTTCTGCCAGGTGCCACCACAGCCCGGCCGGATCACCGCGCAGGGTGCGGCCGCGGGAAGTGGCCAGAAGCATCCCGCGGTGCTTGCGGAGCAGTCCCATCTTCGTCGCTGATTCACGCAGATGCAGCACGGGCAGGGTCTGGACTTCCCGGTTGAACTTGCCGATCCATTCCTCGTCCAGGCCCAGTTCGGCGACGGCGGCCTCGACGTGGACCGGCGGGAGGTAACCGGCTCCGGTCAGCTTGATGCCGTCGGCACCCACGCGGTCTAGCAGCCAGGAATACGGACGGACCATCCGGGCCGCGATCGCGGCATCGATGAGTACCGGCTGATCCAGGTCGGCGGCGTCGAGCATGCGCCGCAGCTCCCGGCGGGCTGCCGGGTACCGGATGGCAGCGACCAGCTCACCGACTGGCTCGGGAAGACTGCCCGCCGACCCCGACTCGTCGCGATCGCGGCCTGACGCGGTGTCGGCCGGGAACTCGGCGGCCAGGGCCGCGTTGATTTCGTCGACATCGAGGCAAGTCGTCTCAAATGCGCCCGGCTCTAGCTCATCGCCGAAAATACGCTCGAACTCGACAACGGCCTCCGCATGATCGGGGTGCGCCGGGTCGGTGGCCGCCGATATCAGTTCGTAGGCGTATACGCCGCCGCAGTCTTCTGGCGGGCCGTCCCGTCGGCCACCCGTGCATACCGCGCGCGGAGACCGGTCCGTCCTGGTGATGATGGCCTCGAGCTTGAGGACATGATGCCAGTCGTCGCCGAAATCATAGAGGTAGTGGAGCTTGTCACCCACGTCGGCCAGGACCTCATCGAGGCGAACCTGTTCCTCGGGAACGCCGGTATCGCCCTCCTCCACCTGATAAGCGCACAGGTAGAGCTCGGTCTCCCGATTATAGAGGCCCGGGCCTGAACCAAACTCGTGCAGATGCGAGTCATCCCAGCCGAACGCCAGCTGGATAACCCCGTGTACCTCGTCGAGGAACAGGTCCGATGACAGCTCCAGCCGTCGCCACAGCGGAGGCCTGGTCTGCTGCAAGTCGACGCGCACGCGATAGGTCACAACGTCGGACCGGCGCGGACGTCGGCGAGATGGCGGTGCCGGTTGGGCAAACGGATCCGCTTCAGGTACCGCGACGGCCGTCAGATTCCGCGCCATCTCTCGATGCTCTGCTGGGCTCATTCCGGCCATCAGCTCTGTGAGCTTACGTATCACGTCCTCGGGTACATCCGGACCTGCCGGGGGATCGCCGGACGCGCCGCCTCGTGTCATGGAGCCACGCTACCGGCTCGCCACAGCCCGGCGGTGGAACAACGCGCACCCTCGACGGCCTGCCGTTAGGGCAGATTACCGGTTTTGTTGAGACGGTCCTGGAGCTTCTCCGTCCGCTGGCTACCCGGGCAGGACGGCGGGCCGTGGCTGCGGATGATCTTCCCGCCCGGGCTTCTGGCCTGGCTGGTGCCGTCGGGGTGCATCGTGAGCGCCCAGCCCATCTGGTGCAAGACGACGTGGTGGTGCCAGTGGCAGTAGTCGGTGAGGTTGGCCAGGCTGGTGCGCCCGCCATCAGCCCGGTGCACCACGTGATGCGGTTCGCAGCCGGCGGCGGGCTGGTCGCAGCCCCCGGGGAACTGGCAGTGCTGGTCGCGGAGGTCTACCAGCCGCCGTAGGTGCACGGGGATGTCATCGGTCTGGCCCACGTCCAGCGGCAGGGATGGCCCGTTCAGGCCCTTTCCGAGCAGGGACCTGCGCAAGAACGAAGCGACCCCGCCAGGTCCGGACACGACCTTGATGACGGTGCCGAGGATCTGGTGCTCGAGCATGGCCAGCACCTCGGCCGCCCGGTCTGCGGGCGCGGCCTGCCGGTCGGCGGCGCCGCCTAGCCCAGCCGGGACGATCGTGTCATGGCCGGTATCGGTGCTGTCCTGCGAACCGGTGCCGACCTGTTCTTCGGTGACGTTTCGCCCGTCGATATCGGCGCCGCGGGTGTCTGGGGCGGCCTGCTCACGGAGCCGGTGGAATTGCACGCACAGCCCGATCAGCTCTTCGATCGCGCCCAAGTCGATGTCGCCGTCGACTATCGGGATGGTCATCGCGTCGAACGCGATGACGCGGGCCGCGTCTCCGTCCAGCCATGCCCCGCCGTCACCGGGGCTGACCGACGCGGCCGCCCGCTGCGCGGCCCACCGGGCCCGGTATGCGGCGATCCACCGGTCCTGCAGGACCGACCCGGCGTCCAGGTCGACCAGCTCGGAGACATGGATGTGCACGAGGGCCTTGGCCGGTTGGCCCGCCCGCTGCGGCAGCAGCCCGGAGGACAGCAGCCTACGCATCGCTTCGGCGAGCGCGTCGTGGTACCGCTGCGGGCGGGTCCGTAGGTCCCCCCTGCCCTGCGGTGCGGACAGCGCGTCGAGCACCGCCTGGACCATGGCACTGCACTCGGGGGTGAGGTCGCCGCGCAGGACTCCGGCGCCGTCGAGAGTGGTCTCCAGCGACAGGGCGCGGTCCAGCCGCGGGTCGTTCTCGTCCTCCGGGTCAGGCGGGGCGGTACGGGACCGGATCTCCGCGCAGATCGCCGCTAGCGCCCGCAGGTCCGCCCCGGCCCGGGAAGCGGCCACCAAGATCTCCTCGGCCTGCCCTCGGTACTCCGCCGGGATGACTCGGGTCCACTTCGCCAGCTGCAAGGTAACGGACTTGGTGACGTGCCCGCCGCGCAGCCCGGCCAGCAGCGGCCGATGCTCCCGCGCCAGCGCCTGCACCGCGCCGTACTCGCCGGCCTGGCCCCGGGTTACCCGCAGGCAATGAACCAGCCACGTGCGGGTATTGCGTTGCCCGTCGGCCAAGTGCCCGTCCTTGGCGTCAAACGCCTGGAGCATCCGGGCATGCGCGGCCGCCTCCACCGCGCCGGCCTGCTCCAGCGCCCGCAGGCACTCGGCCAGCGCCTCGGCGGGCGCCTGAGCCCAGTCCGCATCGGCCAAGAAACCCGCCGCCGATGCCAGCATCTTCAGAGCCTCGGCCTCGCTTGCCGGACCCATAACGGTGCTCATGTTGCTTTTCACCTCCCTCCGGCTGGCCTTGGCCCGGGCATTCCCCGGCCTGGTGCGTTGGCAAGACCCCTTCTGATCATCCTCGGTACTGTTTTCGAATTCTAGGCTAGCAGGCTCCTCTGACATTCTCATGGCCGACACGCTGAAACATTCGATTTTCTTCATAAATCAGGCGCGGTGACCGAACCGCGTTGACGGCGATCGCCCCACCATGGCGCGCTCAAGAGGCCCTGAAGACCACGTCATTGTGCCATTCGAGAAACTCGCGATGCGGACGGTCGATCTTCCTGTCTGGCAGCGCGATGACCTGACCAGCTTGCGCGTAGAACTGCTCGCCGTTGCCGAACTCATCCCGCAACCGCGGGCTCACCCTGAGCCGGTAGGAGGGGTCCACCGCCAGGTAGCCGTCATCGAACATCGTGTGCACGTCGGATCGGAGTAGCAATCCGTTATCGATCCGGTTCTCTCCGCCGGCCGTCACTGGCCGTATGTGGGCTGCCTGAAGCACGGGCCTGATCTTCGTGCCCGTTATGGCACAGTGACCGTGATAGGTATTGAGCACGACCGCCTTGAAGGCTTGCTGCGCGAGCCTATATGGCGCTAGGCGCGGATCACCGAACACCGGCCCGGCGTCGTGCCGGGGCCGGCTCAGGTCGATCTCTATCTGACTTCCCCAAGACCAGTTGCATGACATCGCCGAAGTAGCCAGAGACCTGAGGCTCCGACATGTCGTAACTCTTCCCCTGGACGATGTTGGCGGCGAAACCTGGCGGCGGCTGACACGTAGCATTCTCCGGGAAGAACGTTACATTCCGGACGAAAACGCACCCGATCTCGGGATCGTCGCCGGGTGCGATCGGAAACCGGCGGTAGTACGCAATCCTCGCGCGCATTCTTTCCAGGCTGTCCGCGCCGTTGGCCAGACCGAAGAACTGCCAGGCCTCCGAAACGCGGAGAGCGGCGAACCCGCTGTAGAAGCCGCCGCCAACGACGCGGTTGTGCGGGCTGTGAGTCTTGAAGAAGAAGGGCTCACCTACGGTCAGGGCATGGAACTCCCGGCCGCCTCCTGGACGCCAGAAGTTGACTTCTGCCTCGGCGATCTCGGGCCGCGCGGCAAGGAACCGGTACCACTCGCTGTCGGTAATCGCTACGTAACCCCGCACGGCGATATTGTGCACCAAACGTGACCGTGATTGTAGGCGAGTTCCTCAACCAGATGCGTGGCCTTGCAGCGTGGAAGCGATCGATGGCCGCCAACGTGAGCCTCCGAATCTCCGGCGGCTCGTAGGGTGCCCTCGTCTTTTAGTAGCGAGGCAGTGCTGTCTCACGAGTTCGGCGGCTAACCAAGCCGATGCTCACGGAAGTACTGGATAATCTTGTCAGCGTGTTGGTGACTGACATCGACCAGTTCATCGTCGAAGTCGCCACGCTCCCACTCGACGATTACCGGCGTGAGTCTCCAGCTAAGGTCGCCCCTTAGGGCCTCATCGGATGGGCCGTCGTCGTGCTCAAGTCGGCGGACCAAGCCACGGGGGTTATCGAGAGTGTTGCTGCCGCCGATGATTGCGTAGTACGTAATCTTGTTTGGCACCTAGAACCCTTCCTGCAGCCGCGGCATCCCGGCTCGCCCGAAGGTCACAATTCGACCCGTGACCTGGGGCACCACCTATGACGAGCTGCTGATGTCCGGCGCTGGCCGTGAGGTCGCCCGCGCCCAATCCAAGGCCGAGGCTGCAATCGCCTGGCGGGGGACGCAGACAATCACCCAGGCCATGCAAGGGGCAGGCGTGCGGCGCATCGTGGCGGTCAGCGCGGCGCCGGTCGGTACGGTCCCCGTGGCCTGGGCGCCCGGCACCGCCCAAACACGACCCGGGCGACGGGTTCTTGGTGAGCAACCTCGTCTACCCGATCCTCAAGTCGGCGCTGCACCAGGTCTACGCGGATCTGGTCCGGATGGAGGACGTGCTGCGGGAGGGCGACCTCAACTGGACTGTCGTACGGCCCGTACGGCTGACCGACAGGCCGCCGACCCGTATCTACCGGATGGCTTTCGGGCAGAACGTCCGGGACGGCTTGTTCATCTCGCACGCCGACGTGGCACACCGCATACTCTCCGTGCTCGACGAGCCGGGAACGTTCAGGCAGACGGTAGGCATCGCCAACCAGAAATCACGGTCCAGCCGTCAGTCACCCTAGCCACGGTCAGCCGCTACCGTTGGCCCCGAGAGCCGCTTCAAGCTGGCAATGGCCACTTCAGCACCGGGAATGGCCGTTCAGCACCGGGAATGGCCGTTCATCGCCGGGAATGGCCACTTCGGCACCAGGAAGGAGACATCCGTGATCGAGGGCACGCTGATAGCCGAGAGCCTCCGCGTCGGAACGAACCTGGAGGACCTGGAGCTGACCGTCCGTAAGATCAGCAGGTTCCAGGCCCAAGGCATCACCCCGGACCAGGTCGGTATCTGGACGACGCTTGACTTCGCGGCCGACGAGGCCGAAGCGGAGAACCTTGCGCAGGCCTTCGCCGGCGCTCTGGACCAGCCGGGCTGGTACGTGGACTTCCGTTCTCCCGCGGAGACGTTCGTGGTGTTTCCCGGCCGGATCTTCCGCTACCCTCGCGGCGACGACGCAGGCCGGGCCGATGCCGAGGCCCACGGTCGTGGACTCGCCATCCCGGAACCGCAGCTCGACTGGCCCGTCTGACCGCGCTGTCGCGTCGCGTGGACGCGCGTAAGGAGCGGGCATACGTTGTTCGCGAGACCGCCACATTGAACTCGGGAGCCTCGGCATGAACGTCTCGCTTGACGAGCACAGGCTCGGAAAGCTGCGCTGGATTGCCCTGCGCGGCCCGGACCGCAACGCGTTCCGTGCGCTGGGCGAGCATATGCGCGACGAGATAGCCGACCTCATCAGGGCTTGGCCGCTGCTGCCCAGGCTTCGCGGGCACATCTCGAGCCCGCCGGGGAGCAGTCGGCTCCACGCCGTACGCCAGGTCAGCGCGCAGCGCTTCCCTGAGGTCTGGGCCGAGTTGGCCGCGTTCGCCGAAGGAGCCGGGGTCCCGGTCGACGATCTGGCGCTGCTGAACCTCCGCGGTGACCTCGGCACGGTAGCCGGCGGCATCGGGTGCAGCGACCTGGCGTGGCGGCGGGAGCGGTCCGTCATCGGCCATAACGAGGACGGCGTAGCGGAAAACATCGGGCGTTGCGCCCTGCTCACGCTGGCTCTCGAAGGCCTGCCGGCCGTCACCGCCTTCTGGTATCCCGGCTTCCTGCCGAGCAACGCTTTCGCCGTCACCGGCGACGGCCTGGTGTGCACCGTGGATCACATTCCGGTGGCCGCGCCGGGCGACGGAGCGGGCCGGCATTTCGTGAGCCGCGGGCTGCAGCGGTCGGCCCGCACGGTCGAGGAGGCCGTCGACTACCTGCGAACGCATCCCTCGGCCGGCGGGTTCGCGTACGCGATCGGCGACCGGACCGGGCGGATCGTGAGCGTCGAGGCCGCCGCCGGGCGTCATGCCTTCGTGGAGGTAGGACCCCAGCTGCAGTGGCACACCAACCACGGACGGTACCTGCCCGGATCCGAGCCGTCACCCGGCGGTAATAGCGTGGCGCGCGGTGAGATGCTCGACGCCCTCGTCGTCCCCGGGGACGATCCCGACCCGGCCTGGTTCCTGCGCGTCCTGGCCGGGGCGTCACTGCCCGACGGAGTCCGCGCCGATCCGGCGCCGGGCCATCCCGCCACCACGCTGTGCACGTTCGTCGCGGACCTCACCGCGGGCGAGGCCGTCGTCGCGCCGCGGGACGACCAGCCAGCAGCGATCCCACTGCGCGATCTGGCCGAAGGCAACCCGCACCATCAGCGCCAGCTGGGCCGCGTCGGCGACACCGCGTCCGCCACGTGGCCGCGGTAACACCGCGCAAAGGACGTCCCGATCACCGCCGCGCCGACGGCCGGGGCCAAGGTGCGCGCCTCAGCCGACTCGACCGTCGGTAGCTGCCGGTTTCTCCCAGACCGAAACGTGCCCGCGGCTATCGCCGGTGAACGGCTCCCGCGCCCAGCCGCCCCAACGCTCCCGTAGGCGCAGCCCGGCAAGCCGAGCCATCAGGTCAAGTTCCGCGGGCCACACGTAGCGGAAGGGGATGGTGGAGTAGCCGCCGCCGTCACCGGTGAGATCGACGTAGTGCCCGCGCATGGCCTGCGTAGCAACGTCGTAGGAGTAGAACACGATCTGTTCTCGGCTCACGTGCCACGGCAGGATGTCCTGTCCCGGCGGGAGCCGCCGCAGTTCCGGAACCCTGACCTCGATGACGAAACAGCCGCCGGGCTCCAGGTGCGCCGCGGCGTTGCGGAAGCAGGCCACCTGCGCGTCCTGCGTGGTCAGGTTCATGATCGTGTTGAAGACCAGGTACACGAGCGAGAATGCCCCGTCCACCTCGGTTGTCGCGAAGTCGCCGATGGTCACGCCGATCGCTTCGCCGCCCGGCTTGAGCCGCAGTCGCGCCACCATCGCGGGGGACAGGTCGATTCCGTGCACCGGCACGCCGCGGCTCGCCAGCGGCAGCGCGATGCGCCCGGTCCCAACGCCCAGCTCCAGCGCCCGACCGCCCCCGGCCAGTTCCGCCAGCAAGCCGACCGTCGCGTTCACGGCGCCCGGCTCGAATACGTCCGCCGACTCGTCGTACGTCGCTGCGACCCGCTCGCCGAAATAGTCCTCAGGTTTTTCCATCGGCGGGACGGTACCCCAGAACTCCGGGAGAATGCACGCGGTTTTCGTCGTCCACGACCTCAGCGACCGGGAGAGACCCGCAGGGTGTCAGGCGCGATGTTGGTCAGCAACTTCCCGTGTGCCTGGCGCGGAGCCGATGTAGCCGATCTCGATGACCGACGCCATCTCCCTCCAGACAACCAGCCAGCGGGTGCCGCCCGGTGCGTCCAGGAGCAGCCCCCACACCTCGGCCGTACGCGGCAGCCCCTTCTCGACAATCAGGTAACGACATGCGCGCGGATCGGCGCGTAGCAGCGCGGGATCGTCTGCCAGTTGCTCCAGCACCTGCTTGAGTTGGCCGCCGATCTCACCCGCTCGCAGGCGCTGGTATTCCTGCCAGACGGCGGGCGCGAAATCGAGGAGCCGGGCGTTCAAAGTTTGTCCGGCTTCAGCCGGATCATCCTTTCCGGGTGAGCGAAGTTCCCGATGATCTCGTCCACGAGCCCGGAATGCCACAGGTCAGCGTCGTGAGTCGACATCGGGTGCAGGACGAGGGAGCCATCCGGCTGCACGGTGACACGGAACTGGGTGCAGGGACGCGCCCAGCTCTTCAAGAGATCGACGCCGCGCCGGTCGAGCTCGATCACGGGATCGGGATCCCTGCCGTCTTGGCCCATGGCCACCACCTCTGCGACAGCTTCCTGCCCCAGCGCGCCGGGTGCAAGCCGGTTGCCACATTGTCTCATCCGAGCATCCGGCCAGACACGTTATCAAGCACACCAGGTATCACCTGGCGCCACGAGCGGATCACAGGTAGGCCTGGGCTGGCTCCATCCACGGGAGTCCGCCCAGATAACCCAGATGAGCTACGGGGCTTGCGGGTCCTCGTCCTGGTGGTCTTCCGCGGCTCGTCGATCAGCTTGACGATGATGTCGGGACCCTCGGCCTCGACGACCTGAACCTGTTTCGGCAGCATGGCCAGGAACGCCCGGAAGCTCCGGGCTCCGTAGTTGTGCTCGTCGAACGCCGGGTCCAGGGCCAGCATCTTGCTCTTCAGGCCGCCGGCGGTCAGCGTCTCGGCGCCGGACTCCTCGAACGCGCGGACCAGCAGCTGCCCCGCCTCGGCGATGTCGAACGCCGCGGCCGGGCGCGCCTCGGGCTCGACTTCCGCGACCAACGTGCCCCAGTACTTGTATTCCGAGCAGACCGATACCAGCTTGCGGCTGGCGTTCGCCTCGGTCCCGACGCCCACCACCCACTTGCCGAACTCACGCAGCCGCTGCACCAGCGGCGAGTAGTCGCCGTCGCC
>JASIGD010000371.1 GCA_030045295.1 Streptosporangiaceae bacterium | reverse complement strand
GTTTTCCAGGTCCACCGAGGAGATCCACTCGCCGCCGGACTTGATCACGTCCTTGATCCGGTCGGTGATGACGAAGAAGCCGCGGTCGTCGATGGTACCGACGTCGCCGGTGCGCAGCCAGCCGTCGTGGAACTTCTCCGGCGCCGGGTCGTTGTGGTAGGACCCGGTGACCCACGGGCCGCGGACCTCGATCTCGCCCTCGCTCACGCCGTCCCACGGCAGCTCTTCGCCGTTCTTGCCGACCACCCGCATCTCCACCCCGTGCAGGACCCGGCCCGAGCGCATCCGCCAGTCCAGGTCCTCGGGCGTTCCCTCCTGCACCTCCGCGGGCGGTATGGCCATGCCGCCCACCGGGCTCATCTCGGTCATGCCCCAGCCCTGGATGATCCGCAGGCCGTACCGGTCCTCGAACCGCTCCAGCATGACCCGCGGCGCGGCGGCGCCGCCGGAGTTGCCCAGCCGCAGCGAGGACAGGTCGATCTCGTGGTCCTGCCCGTAGTCCAGGATCGCGTTCCAGATGGTCGGCACCCCGGAGGTCACCGTGGACCGCTCGGCGGCGATGAACGCCGTCAGCGGCCCGGGCTGCAGGAACGGGCCTGGCATGTGCAGCGTGGCGCCGGACAGGAACGCCGCGTACGGCAGGCCCCAGGCGTTGGCGTGGAACATCGGCACGATGGCCAGCGCCCGGTCCGCCTCGCTGACACCCAGCGGCGCGGCCATGATCGCCATCGCGTGCAGGTAGGTGGACCGGTGCGAGTACACCACGCCCTTGGGGTCCCCGGTGGTTCCGCTGGTGTAGCACATCAGCGCCGCGGCCCGCTCGTCCAGCTCCGGCCAGTCGAAGTCCGGACCCTGGCCGGCCAGCAGTTCCTGGTACCGCAGCACCGGCACCCGGCCGCCGAGCGCGGACGCGTCACCGGGCCCGTTGACGATGAACGCCTCGACGGCGGGCAGCTCGACCTTGGCCAGCAGCGGGACCAGGGTGTCGTCCACGATGATGATCCGGTCGCCCGCGTGCCGCGCGATCTGGGCCACCTGCGTGCCCGGCAGGCGGATGTTGAGCGTGTGCAGCACCGCCCCCATGCCGGGAACCGCGAAGTAGGCCTCCAGGTGTTCCTGGTTGTTCCAGCAGAACGTCGCTACCGGATCGCCCGCCGCTATGCCCAGCCCGGCCAGGGCCGCGGCCAGCCGCCCGGCGTTCTGGGTTACCCGCGCGTAGCTGGCCCGGCGGGTCCCGGCGCCGGTCCAGGTGACGCACTCGCTGCGGCCGTAGATGCGGGCGCCGTGCCGCATGATGGCGGTGATCGTGAGCGGGTAGTCCTGCATGGTGCTGCGGATCATGGAGCCTCCCACCTGGCGTGCCCTACTGGGCGGTACGGTAGGACGGCGCGCCGACCCGCGTCAATTCGCCCGTGGTCCGCGCGCTGCCGCCCGGGCGGCCAGCTCGCGCTCGACCATCGCGACCAGGTCCGGGTGGGCGCTCAAGCCCCACAGCACCTCGGCCGGGATGGCGAGCTGGCGCGCGGCCTCGGACACCACGGGCCGGAGCATGTGCAGCGCCTGGGCCAGCCCTTCGTCGCGCGTGTAGGTCGGTGGCAGGTCATCGAGCGAAAGCTCGGCGGGCCGGCGGAACGTCCCGTCCCGCCCGGGCAGCCACGCTTCGCGTTCCGCGGCCACGGCAATCGCCGAGCTGGCGTCCTGCAGGCTCGTGTCGCTGAATGATTGGAGCACCGACCTTTCCACCACGCCGGCGACCAGACGGCGGTTCGGGGCGAGCAACACGTTCCAGACGTACTCCGAACGGGCGTGGCTGGGGTGCCGCAGCGCGAAGTCCAGGCCGTCTATCTCGGCGTCGGGGTCGAATCCGTCCAGGCCGCGCTCGTTTCGGCCGAACTCGGCGGTGATCCGCACGTACCCGAGCTGATCGGGGGTCCGCGCGTGCACCTGCACGGATTGCCGCACGCCCATGCCGCGGAGCTGGACGAGCCACGGGCCGTAGGCGTCGTCGGCGAACCAGGCGTCCGGGTTCCCGTCGAAGTAGACCTCCGTATCCCTGGTTCGCTGGTACAGCGCGGGCGGCGGCATCAGGCGCTGCTCGCCCGTTGCGGCGTTTTCTCCGATGAGGAACGCGGTGCGCCGCAGCCGGTCGACAAGCTCCTGCCGCCGCCCGGCCGCCGCCTCATCCAGCGCGCGCATGACGCGGTCCAGGTCGGCATCATGCTGAGCCGGGTCCAGCCCGGCGATGTCCAGGCCGTCGTACCGGGGCAGGATGATCTCCAGTACTTCCGCCACCACGTCGGGCTCGGCGAGGTTCAGCGCCGCCAGGAACTGCCGGGCCGCGGGGGAGTCGGCCACGGCCCGCCGGACCGTGGGCAGGCTGGTCGCGGCCGGTCCGGGCAGGTAGACGGCCGGACGGCCGGCGCCGTCGAACGGGGCGACGTGGCTGCCGTCCTCGAGCCTGATGATCGGCTTGGCCCGCGCCGCACCGGGCGGCTCCTCCCGCCACAGCTCGGGATCGGTGAACAGGAAGGCGTACAGCCGCGTGATCCACTCGTCCGGCTGGGCCTGGAGGAAATCGCGGCTGAGCCGCGCGACCACCGCCTCCGGCGTGACCTCCTCGATGCCGATCTCGTCCCGCAGGTATCGCCACAGCACGGGGGTGCGGTGCTCGGTGATGGACTCGTCCGCGAACCGCGCCGTGCTGCCGTAGAGCGCGCCGAGCTGATCCGGGCCGAAAAGCTCGCGCAGCTCCGCGCCGCGGGCCAGCTTCAGGTTCGCGGCCACGCCGTAGCCGCCGCCCGCGACCGGTATGAGCTCGGAGTGGGCCAGGGCTTGGCGTACCACGTCGAACAGCGGCCGGAACATCGAGCCGGGCTGGAATCGCGCGGCGTCCAGCGGCAGTGCCTGCAGCACGTCCACCGTGAGCAGGCCGCCGTCGCGCATCTCTCGCAGCGCATCACCCAGCAGCGCGGCGGTCTGGCGCACCAGAGCCTGGTTCGACGGATCGTGGGCGGGGATGTTGTCGCGGGCCGGCGTCGTCCGGTAGGGACCCTGGACCAGGAAGCCGAGGAAAGTTTCCTTCTCGGTGGGGAAGTACACGGTCAGCGGGGAACTGCCGCACCCGGTGATCCGGCCGGCCTCGGCGCGGAAGGCGATCTCGATCCGCTGTTGCTGGTGGCCCAGGCCCTCGACCTCGCGCGCCCAGACCAGCCACTCTTCCCGCCGGCCGCCGCGGCCGAGCCGCACGCGACGAGCCGAGCCGGCGCGGCCTGCCCCGGAGCGTTCGGCAACCGAGTCGGGCACCCCGACGCCGCTGGCGCCCAGGCGTCCGATGTTCGTCAGGAACAGCAGGATCCGGGGCTGTATCGCGTTCAGGGCCGCCGATATCTCCCGGACGGCGACGGGCGCGGGTACCGCGTCGTTATCGAAGGGGAAGACGAAGAGGGTCCCCCGGACAGCCAGCGGCTCAATCCCGAACGGCCGGGTGTACATCTCGATCCGGAAATGCTCGCCCGCACTGTGGATGCGCGGGGTCCTGGTGTACGCGTACACCGACTTGAAGCCGATGCCGAACTGGCCGATCGCGGTCAGGGACTTGCGGCTCTGGCCGACCCCGCAGACGCCGCGGACGTCGGCTGCGGTGAAGGGCCGGCCATCGTGCCGCACCTCCAGGCGATCATCGAACAGCTCGAACGCGAGCTCGGTCGCGCCGGCGTCCTCGGCGTTCTGGATCAGCTCGAAGATGAAGTGCGTGCGCTCGCTGTAGAGCTGACCGAGCAGATCCAGGACCGCCGTGTCCCATCCGTACCGCGCGATGTTCTCGTCGCGGATTTTCTGGTAATCGGTCGGCACCACCGTCCTCCTCTGCCTCCGTGACCCGGACAATGAGACTGCCATGGAACTGACCGTTGTCGCCATCGTCGGCGTCGCCGCCATCGTCGCGGTGGCGGCGGTATCCCGGCGCATCGAGGTAGCTGCCCCGCTCAGCCTGGTCATGGTCGGCATCGTCCTGAGCTTCCTGCCGGGCCTGCCGGAGATCGACGTGGATCCGAAGTGGATCCTCGCCGGCGCGCTGCCGCCGCTGCTGTACGCCGCGGCGGTGCACATACCCGTCCAGAGCTTCCGCCGTGACCTCAAGGCCATCGCCGGGCTAGCCGTACTGCTCGTCGTGCTGACGACGGTCTGCTCGGGGTTGCTGTTCAACACGCTGATACCCGGCCTCGGACTGGCGGCCGCGCTCGCCCTGGGCGCGATCATCAGCCCCACCGATGCGGTCGCCGCGACCTCGGTCGGCAGGCGCCTGGGCTTGCCGTCGCGGCTGCTGACCATCCTGGAAGGCGAAGGCCTGGTCAACGACGCTTCGTCGCTGGTGCTGCTCAGCTCGGCCGTCGCGGCGACCACGGTGACCGTGCACCTGTGGAAGGTCGGCCTGGATTTCGTCTACGAGGTCGCGGTGGCCGTCGCCGTCGGCCTGGTCGTCGGTTACGCCGACGTGCGGATCCGGTCCCTGCTCAAGGACCCGGTGCTGAGCACGGCCATCTCCTTCGTCATCCCCTTCCTGGCCTGGGTCCCGGCCGAGGACCTGGGCGCCTCCGGAGTCCTGGCCGCGGTGGTGGCCGGGCTGGTCACCGGTCACCTGAGCCCGCGGTTCCTGTCCGCCCGGGACCGGCTGGCTGAGCGGGTGAACTGGGAGACGCTGGCGTTCCTGCTGGAAAGCGGCATCTTCCTGCTCATGGGCCTGCAGCTCAAGACGCTGGTCGACGAGGACTCCGCGGCCCACCTGTCCGTCGGGCAGGCGGTCTGGATCGGGCTGGTCGCCTCGGTGCTGGTCGTGGTGCTGCGGATGGTGTTCGTCGCCCCGCTCGTCGCCACCTTGCACTACGACGCGGCCCGGGCGGCCTCCGCCCAGCCGGTTCTGGAGAAGATGCACGCCCGGGCCAGCAACCTGAAGCCCGCCGCCAGGCGGACGGAGCTCATCGTGCAGCGAATCGCCCGCAGGAAAGGCGACGCCGACTTCTTCGTGGCCGAGAACTTCGGCTGGCGCGGCGGGATCGTGCTGGCCTGGTCCGGAATGCGCGGGGTGGTGACGGTGGCGGCCGCCCAGTCCCTGCCCAACAACATCCCGTACCGGCCTCAGGTCGTGCTCATCGCGTTCGTGGTGGCCGCGACCACGCTGCTGACTCAGGGCCTGACCCTCCCGCGGGTCATCTTGGCCCTCAAGGTCCCCGGTGACGACGCCGCAGCCGACCGCGCCGAGTACCGCGACCTAACCGCCGAACTGTACGCCAAGGCAACGGCCATCCTGGACAACCCCGCCCTGGCCCGGCCCGACGGGCGGCCTTACGCCCCCGCGGTACTCGACCGGGTCCGCGACGACGCGCTGCTCCAGGTCGCCCTCGCCGACCCTGCCGCCCCCGGCACGGTGAGTTCTAGCGAGCAATACCGCGAGCTCGTGTGGCGGGTCCTGGCCGCCGAACGCGCCGAATTGCTCGCGGCCCGCTCCGCCGGCGCGTATACCTCGCGTACCCTCACCCGTGCCCAGCACGCCCTCGACCTTCAAGAGGCCACTTTCCAGCGGTTCATGGATCTCGGGGACCCTGGTTAGTGACCCAGCCCGGGCACATTTGAATTTTCCCGGAAGAAGCGGACAACTTTGCCGCTTTGCCTGAGTTACCCGGACCCGGATGACTACCTTTGTAGCGGCGACGAGCGCCGAGGCCTTGATGATCTTTGCCCGCGTGGAGGAACTATGGCCGCATATGCCTCATCGGCGACGGCGATGCCCCTCGGCGGGCTGGCGGTCTCGCGATGAATCAGCATTTCACGTGGGGGGATCCGAGGATGGCCACGCAGCGTGACGACCGTTCCCGTCCGTTGCCGTCAGCCCGGTGCTCGCTGTGCGGCATCGCGCTTCCGGTCGAGCTGATGGTGCCCGACGGCGGACGGGCCTGCGCCGACATCCGCTGGTACTGCCAGGACGCCAGGTCGTGTACGGAACGCTGGACGGCCAGGCTGCCGAGGACCGGTTACGAAGCGCCGGCGCCGTCCTCGGCCGAGCCGAGGCCCGGTCCTGATCCGCTGCCAGCCGAACTGCTCGGCGTGCGCGAAGAGGCGTAGCCCCAGACAGCAGGCTGCGCATTGCGTTTGTTGACGCGGCGCCGCGATAGCCCGGCGTGTCCCGGCGGTTGACCCGCGGCCCGCCCCACCGAAAAACAACGGCCGCACCCGCCTGCACGTATACCTGCGCTTTGACAGACGTCAATCTGGTCGTTTAGCGTCGTTTTTCTGCGCGTAAACGGCTTGGTGGTTTCTGCGCGCAAACCGTGTGAAGGGGAGAGCATGCAGCGGGTGCCCGCAGTCTCGCGTCTCGGCCTGCGCCAGCTCGCCGGGGGCGGGCCCCGCCGCTCGCCGGTCGAGATCGTCGCGACGATGGCGACGTACCTGACCCGCTCGGCAGCGGCCGAGGCGTCGGGGCTGCGCGCGGGGCCGTTCGGGCGCTGGGCCGATGGCGTCACCGCGATGCGCGAGGACTGCCTGGCCTTCGCGGGCCACTGGCGGGCACATAACAACCGCGTCCTGGCCGGCGAAGGGCCGCTGTGGGTGGTGCTCGGCGATTCGACCGCGCAGGGGCTCGGCGCGCCCAGCCCCGAGGGCGGGTACGTCGGCCAGGTCCTCGCCGCGCTCCGGCGCCGGACCGGCCGGCCGTGGCGGGTGCTCAACCTGTCGGCCTCCGGCGCCCTCATCCGTGACGTGCTGAACGACCAGCTGCCCCGGCTGCCCGCTTCGGCGGACCTGGTGACCTGCGGGATCGGCGCAAACGACATCCTGTACACCGGACCAGCCAAGCTGTTCGCTGACCTGCGCACGCTCGTCGCGACCGTCCCGGACCAGACCATCCTGCTTGACCTGCCGCTGCCCACCGGGTGCTGGGGGCTGGTCGGCCGGGCCAGCGTGCCCTACGTGGCGCGCATCAACCGGACGCTGCACGCGGCGGCCGCCGAGCGGGGCCTGCCGGTCGCCGAGGTGTCCGCGCACTTCATGCCCCCCTGGGCCGGAAAGTTCGCGTCCGACTGCTTTCACCCCAGCCAGGACGGCTACCGCGACTGGAGCCGCGCCCTGCTCGCCGTCATCTGACCGGGAAATGGCCTTCATTTCCAACGAAGGTGGAGGAGAGCCGGTGCACGATGATCCGCCGCCGTTCCGGTATGACGCGCGGCTGGCGAACGATATCGAGCTGCGTTGGCAGGATTTCTGGGACCGCGAGGGGACCTTCGATTCCCCGAACCCGGTCAGCCCGGACAGCTCCGCGCTTTCCGACGGCTTCGCGCTGGTGGCCGGCCGGCCCAAGTTCTACCTGCTCGACTTCTTCCCCTATCCCAGCGGCATCGGCCTGCACGTCGGTCATCCGCTGGGCTATATCGGTACCGACGTCTTCGGCCGTTACCTGCGCATGACCGGCCATCACGTGCTGCATCCCTTCGGCTTCGACACGTTCGGGCTGCCCGCCGAGCAGTACGCGATCGACACCGGCCAGCATCCGGCCGTCACCGTACAGCAGAACGCGGCCGTCATACGCCGGCAGCTGCGGCGGCTGGGACTCGGGCACGACCGCAGGCGCGAGCTCCTGACCAGCGACCCGTCCTATTACCGCTGGACCCAGTGGATCTTCCTGCGCATCTTCGATAGCTGGTACGACCCGGTCGCCGCCCGGGCGCGGCCGGTCAGCGAGCTGATCGGCGAGTTCGCCTCGGGGCAGCGCCTGACCCCGGACGGCCGGGCGTGGGCGGACCTGTCCGCCGGGGAGCAGCGGGACGTCGTCGACGGTCACCGGCTGGCCTACCTGGCCGAAGAGGTCGTGAACTGGTGCCCGGCGCTGGGCACCGTGCTGGCCGATGATGAGGTGACGGACGAGGGCCGCAGCGCCGTCGGCAACTATCCGGTGCACCGCAGGCCGCTGCGGCAGTGGATGCTGCGCATCACCGCGTTCGCCGAGCGGCTGCTGGCCGACCTGGATGACCTGGACTGGCCGGAGAACGTCAAGCGCCTGCAGCGGAACTGGATCGGCCCGAGCGGCGGCCCGTACCACCTGCGGGACTGGCTGTTTTCGCGGCAGCGGTACTGGGGCGAGCCGTTCCCGATCGTGTACGAACAAGCCGACCCGGCTCGCCGTCCGATCGCGCTGCCGGAGGAGATGCTGCCGCTGAGGCTGCCGGAGATGACGGATTTCCGGCCGGTGCCGCAGGATGATGACAGCGACCCGGTGCCCGCGCTGGCCCGGGTGCCCGGCTGGGCGGGCGTGACGCTGGACCTGGGCGACGGCCCGAGGCGTTACCGGCGCGACCTCAACGTCATGCCGCAGTGGGCCGGGTCATCCTGGTATTACCTGCGCTACCTGGACCCGTTCAACGAAGCGGCACCGGTCGCCCCGGACATCGAGCGCTACTGGATGCAGCCGGCCGGCGTCGACTTGTACGTCGGCGGCGTGGAACATTCCGTACTGCACCTGCTGTACGCGCGGTTCTGGCACAAGGTGCTGTACGACCGCGGCGTCGCGAGCACCGCGGAGCCGTTCGGGAAGTTGTTCAATCAGGGGTACATCCTGGCCGACTCGTTCACCGATGCCCGCGGCCTTTACGTACCCGCGGCGGACGTCACGCGCGGTCCGGACGGCTGGACCTACGACGCGCAGCCGGTCACGCGACGGGCCGGGAAGATGGGCAAGAGCCTGAAGAACGGCGTCAGCCCGGACCGCATCTACGACTCCTACGGCGCGGACACGCTGCGGCTGTACGAGATGGCGATGGGCCCGCTGGACGCCGACCGGCCCTGGCGCACCGATGACATCGTCGGCATGCAGCGGTTCCTGCAGCGCCTGTGGCGGCTGATCATCGACGAGACGACGGGAGAGGCCCTCCTCGGGGGGGAGGCGCTGGACCCCGCCACCGTACGCCTGCTGCACCGCACGATCATCACGGTGCGGGAGGACTTCGCCGCGCTGCGGTTCAACACGGCCATCGCCCGGATCATCGAGCTGACCGCGCACGCCGCCCGGCTGGCCCGCGTGCCGCGCGCCCTGGCCGAGCCGCTGGTGCTGATGACGGCGCCGCTGGCGCCGCACATCGCCGAGGAGCTGTGGCGCCGCCTCGGGCACCCCTCCTCGCTGGCCTACGAGCCGTTCCCGCAGGCCGATCCCGCGCTGGCCGCCGAGACCAGCGTGACGCTGCCGGTCCAGGTCAACGGCAAGGTCCGGTTCACCATCGAGGTGCCGGCCTCGGCCGGGCGGGCGGAGATCGCCAGCGCGCTGTCCCGCCACCCCGCGTACCCGCGCGAGGACGTGGCCCGCCTGGTCATCGTGCCCGGCAAGATCGTCAGCATCGTCCTGGCGTAGGTCCGGACCTTGCCGCCGGGCTGGTGCGGGCGCAACACTTGGGCCACCACATCCGAGGGAGGAACTCTTCCATGAAGACCAGCACCGACCGGATCCTGACCACCCACACCGGCAGCCTGCCGCGCCCCGCGGACCTGGCGGACCGCCACGACCAGCAGCAGGTGCGGTCGGCGGTGAACCAGACCGTACGGCGCCAGCTTGACGCGGGCGTGGACATCATCAGCGACGGCGAGGTCAGCAAGCCGAGCTACGCCACCTACGTCACCGAACGCCTGTCGGGTTTCACCGGGGAGCCCGTTCCGTTCCAGCTGCGGGACCTCGAGATCTTCCCGGACTTCGCCCGGAGAATGCTGGGCGACCCCGAGCTCGCGACCGTCTTGGCCAATCCCAGCTGCGTCGGGCCGGTCGCCTATACCGATCCGTCGCTGGTCCAGGCCGACATCGCCAACCTGCAGGCCGCGGCCGACGGCGCGACCGACGTCTTCATGACCGCGGCGTCCCCCGGCGTCATCGAGATGTTCATGGCCAACCGGTACTACCCCACTACCGAGGAGTACCTCTTCGCGCTGGCCGACGCGATGAAACAGGAGTACGACGCCATCTACCGGGCCGGCCTGGTCCTCCAGCTGGACTGCCCCGACCTGGCCTGCGAGTGGTCCATCGGGCCGGAGGTGACCACCGACGAATTCCGCCGGGTGGTGGCCAAGCGGCTGGAGGCGATCGACCACGCCACCCGCGACATCCCGCCCGACCGGCTGCGGCTGCATCTGTGCTGGGGGAACTACGAGGGCCCGCACCAGACCGATGTCCCGCTGGCCGACATCATCGACCTCGTGCTGGCCGCCCGGCCGACGGCCGTGTCCTTCGAGGGCGCCAATCCCCGCCACGAGCACGAGTGGAAGGTGTTCGAAGAGGTGAAGCTGCCCGAAGGCAAGGTCATCATCCCCGGTGTGCTCGACTCCACGACGAACTACATCGAGCATCCCGAGCTGGTCGCCCAGCGCATCGTGCGCTACGCCGACGTGGTGGGCCGGGCCAACGTCATCGCCGGCAGCGACTGCGGCTTCGCCACCTTCGCCGCCTTCCTCCCCGTCGACCCGCAGATCACCTGGGCCAAGCTGGCCGCGATGGCCGAAGGTGCCCGGCTGGCGAGCCAGCAGCTCTGGTAGACAGCCGGCCCGGACCGTCGTGCCCTCCGCCCGACCGGACCCGGGGCAGATCATCCGGTCCGGCACCAGGCTCGGCTCCGTGCCGCTGGTCCCCGAGATCCGGCTGCACCAGGCCAGCGAGCCGATGGGCTTGTGGCACCGGACCGAGCTGGCCGCCGGCCGGACCGGCCTGGACCCGCCTTTCTGGGCGTTCGCCTGGGCGGGCGGCCAGGCGCTGGCCCGCTACCTGCTCGACCACCCCGAGGCGGCCGGAGGCCGTCGCGCGATCGACATCGCCTCCGGCTCGGGGCTGGTCGGCATAGCCGCGGCGCGGGCCGGAGCCGCGGCCGTGACGGCCTACGACATCGACCCGCTCGCGGTCGCGGCCATCACGGTGAACGCCGCGGCCAACGGGGTTGCGGTCCGGGCCGTGTGCGCCGACGTGCTGGACACCGACGGCCCTCCGGGCACGGATCTGGTCCTGGTGGCCGACGCCTTCTACGAGCGCGAACTGGCCGGCCAGGTCCTGCGGTTCCTCGACAGGACCCGCGCCCGCGGGGCCGCGGTCCTGGTCGGCGACTTCGGCCGGGCTTACCTGCCACGCCATCGCCTGGTCCCGCTGGCCAGCTACGACGTGCCCGGCCTGGGCGTGCTGGAGGACAGCGACATCAAGCGCACGACCGTCTGGACCCTGTCCGGGTTAAGGTCGGTGCGTGTGCACCGTCGTGGTCAGTTTCGTGCCTGCGGATCGGATGCCGTTGCTTCTGATCGGCTTCCGCGATGAGTTCACCGGCCGCCCATGGCAGCCGCCGGCCAGGCACTGGCCGGGATCGCCGCTGGTCGGCGGCCGTGATGAGGAGGCGGGCGGCACCTGGCTGGCGGTATACCCGCAGGTCCCGCGGGTCAGCTGCATCCTGAACGCCCGCGGCCAGCCGGCCGCGCTCAGCGGCCGCAGGACCCGGGGCGAGCTCCCGCTGCGCGCGGCGGACCAGGGACAGCAGGCCCTGCGGAGCTTGTCCCAAGATCCCGGCGCGCTGGCCAGCTACGACCCGTTTTACCTGGTCTGCGCCGACCTGTCGTCCGTGCTGCTGCTGAGCTGGGACGGCGCGCAGGCCGCCCTCGAGGACCTGGCGCCGGCCACGCACGTGCTCACCAACGCCGGCCACCTGTACCCGCCCGCCGGCCGCCCGCAGGCCCAGCCCGACGGCGAAGCGCCGCCCGACGGCCAAGCGCTGCCCGACCCCGTGGCGAAGGCCGCGCGCTTCGGCCCGAAGTTTGCCGCGCACCGTCCTTCCGGTGACCCGGCCGCCAGCCTCGAGGACGCCTGGGGGGAGTGGCTCACCCTCGCCGCCGGCGACGGCCTGTCCGCCGCCGACCCCGCCGCGCTTATCGTCCGCCGTGACCTACCCGACGGCCGGGTGTGGGGGACCACCTCGGTCAGCCTGGTCGCCCTCGGCGCGGCCGGCCTCCGCTATGACTTCCAGCCCGACCCGGCCGAGCCGGCGACCTGGTACTCCGTCGACCTTAAAAGAACTCGAAGTACTCCCGCATCTCCCAGTCGCTGACCTCCGGGCCTTCCGGGCCGGCCGAACCGTCCGCCGCGAGCGCCTCCTCGTACCGCCCGATCTCGGCTCGCTTCATCATGACCAGGTACGCGACCAGCGTGTCGCCGAACTCCTTGCGGTAGAACTCGTCCGTGTCGAGCGCCGCCACCGCCTCGGAAAGCGACGCCGGCAGCGGCGGCGCGTCTTGCGCGTACGGGTCGGCCGATACCGGCGGCGGCGGCTCCAGCCCCCGGCGGATGCCGTCGAGCCCAGCCGCGATGTTCGAGGCCAGGTAGAGGTAGGGGTTGGCGGCCGGCTCGCCCAGCCGCATCTCCACGTGACTGCCGGCGTCGCCCGGCGAGCCCTGCACCCGGACCAGCGCGCCGCGGTTCTCATACGCCCAGCTCACGCGGTCCGGGGCGAACGAGTAAGGTCGGAACCGCTTGTAGCCGTTGACCGTCGGCACCGCGAACACCGCCATCGGCGCCGTATGCGACAGCAGCCCGGCCACGTAATTGCGGCCGAGCGAAGACAGCGGCTCGTCAGCGCTGGAGAACGCGTTCGAGCCGTCCGATCGCGACCGCAGCGACTGGTGCAGGTGCCAGCCGGAGGAGAAGAAGTTCGGCAGCGCGGGCCGGCACATGAACGTGGCCAGCAGGCCGCGCCGCTGGCAGACCTGCTTGACCGCCGACCGGAACAGCACCGCAGCGTCCGCGGCGGCCAGGCCGGCGATCGGCGCGAAGCTGAACTCGAGCTGCCCCGGCCCCCACTCATCCTCCATCGACCGCGGCAGCAGGCCGACCTCGCCCAGCGCGTCGCGGATCGCCTCCAGCGTCTCGCCCATGCTGTCCAGCCGCACCTCGGACAGGTACTGGTAGCCGCGCTCGAACACGCTGACCGGCGGCGGCGGCGGGGTAAAGCCCGCGTTCTCCGGCGCCAGCGCCTCCGGCGTCCGGACCACGATGTAGAACTCGACCTCGATCCCGGCCAGGTAGTCGCACCCCGCGTCGGCCAGCGAGGCGAGGACGCGGCGCAGCAGCCCGCGTCCGTCCAGCGGCATCGGCTGACCGTTGCCGAAGTACACGTCGCACAGCATCCAGCCCGTGCTGTCCGCCCACGGCAGCACGCGGAACGTGGCCGGGTCGGGCACCAGCACCACGTCGGGGAACCCGGTGAACTCCTCGATCCCGAAGCCGCCGCCGCCGGCGAACGCGGGCACGAACACCTGGTTGCGGGTGTCCAGGCTGTAGATCGCGCCGGAGAAGTCGAGCCCGTCGGACATCGCCGCGATGGCCGCCTCGGGCGACAGCATCTTGCCGCGCGGCACGCCGTGCTGGTCGACTACTGCCAGCCGGACGGTCCGCAGGCCCAGCTCACGGATCCTGGCCGCGACGCTCTCGGCCGCGGCCTCTCGCTCGTCCGAACTCAGGCCGTGACGGCCCACGAACCCGGGCTGCCCCACACCAGACAGATCAGTGGTCACAATGACTAATGGTCGGCGCCCGCCCGCGCCCTAGTCCAGGGATCGCGGAAAATCATCCCTCACGCCGACGGCAGGTGCGCCGGGAGCCCGAACGCCGGGAAGATCCGCCCCGTCTCGATGAAGAACGTCAGCCGCCTGATCCGCCCGCCCGAGACCTCGTGCACCTGCAGCGCCCAGGGCGCGTGCCCCCCGGCCGGATCCGGCTTGTACTGGGCCCACGCCGGGACGCCGTTGACCTGTCCCGCGGGCACCATGACCGAGTCCCGGCACAGGCTGGGCGTCGGCTGGAGCATCCAGCGGCAGACGTTCCTCGCGCCCCTGATCCACATGGCCCACGGCGGCATCGTCATCAGCGCGTCGTCGTGCAGCAGCGTGACCAGCTGTTCCATGTCGTAGCGCTGGAACGCGTCCACGTACCTGGCCAGCAGGTCGGCCTGGTCCGCGTCCACCGCGGTGGGTCGCTGCTCCTCCGGCAGCGCCGCGAGCGTGGCCCGGGCGCGCTGCAGCGCGCTGTTGACCGCGGGCACGCTGGTGCCGAGCGTGGCGGCGGCTTCGGCCGCGGGCATCCGCAGCACCTCGCAAAGGATCAGCGTGGCCCGCTGCCGGGCGGGCAGGTGCTGCAGCGCGGTCACGAACGCGAGCCTGATCGTGTCTCGGGCCACCGCGATCTCGGCCGGGTCGCCGTGCTCGGGCAGCACCCGGTCGTCGGCGATCGGGGAGATCCACATATCGTCCGGTTGCCAGTCGCCGAGCAGCGCCTCGACCGGCGGCGAGGCCGGCCCGAGGTCCATCGGCAGCGCCCGGCGCTGCCTGCCGCGCAGCATGTCCAGGCAGATATTGGTGGCGATCCGGTACAGCCAGGATCGCACGCTCGACCGCCCCTCGAACCCCCCGGCCGCGCGCCACGCCCGCAGCAGGGTCTCCTGCACAGCGTCGTCGGCCTCGAAACCCGAGCCCAGCATGCGGTAGCAGTAACCGGTCAGCTCCCGACGGTACTGCTCGAGCCTGTCCGGACTTACCTCGGCTGATGCGGTAGGCGACATAGCTCCCTACCTTATGTCGGCCCTAGGACATTCTCAGGCGGGCTCCATCCCGTACCGGCTCATCAGCTCGCGCTCGGCCTCCCGCGACGGCGCCTGGCCGGCCGACCACAGCTCGTGCAATTCCTCGAAGTAGGCGTCCATGGCCGGGGCGTGCAGGACCAGCAGCCGGGCCGGCTCGCTGCCCCGGTTGCCGAACGTGTGGCCCGCCCCCCGCGGCACGAGCAGGAAATCCCCGGGCCCTCCGCTCAGCTCGGCGTCGTCCAGCCGGAAGGCAATCGTCCCTTCCAGCACGAAAAACGCCTCCGAGCAGCTGACGTGCCGGTGCGGCGGTGGCGTCCTGGCGCCCGGCGGCACGGTGCGTTCCATGAGCGAGAAGTCGCCGCCGGTCTGCGCCGCGACGGCCTTGAACGCCATCACGTTCCCGCGCGCCGTCAGCAGGTGCCCCTGACCCGATGGCACGATGCTGTTCATGGTGCCTATTCTGACTGGGGTGGGGTCGGGCGACAAAGCGCAGCCGGATCTGCTGGCCGCCGCGGTGGCCGAGTTGTACCAGGCCGACCCGGATGTTTTCACCCAGCGCCGCGCCGAGCTCGTCGCCCAGGCCCGCGAGGCGGGACAGGCCGCCGCGGCCAAGCAGATCGCCGCGCTGCGCAAGCCGACCCGTTCGGCCTGGGTGGTGAACCGCCTGGTCCGCGCCGACCCCGAGGTCACGTCCCGGCTGGCCGCACTGAGCGCCGAGCTGCACGCCCCGGCGGGACCCGCC
>JASIGD010000370.1 GCA_030045295.1 Streptosporangiaceae bacterium | reverse complement strand
TCATCGGCCGGGGCCGGGAGGTGGCCGAGGTGCGAGCGCTGGTGGAATCCGCGCGGCTGGTCACGCTGACCGGGGCGGGCGGGTGCGGCAAGACCCGGCTGGGGCTGCAGGTAGCCGCGGAGCTGCTGGACGGGTCCGGGGACGGGGTGCGGCTGGTGGAGCTGGCCGCGATCACCGACGAGGACGCGGTGCCGCCGGCCATCTCGCAGGCGCTGCGGCTGACCGGGCAGCCGGGCCGGCCGGCCCTGGAGGCGCTGCTGGATGCCCTGGCGCTACAGGATGTGCTGATCGTGCTGGACAACTGCGAGCACCTCATCGGCGGCTGCGCCAAGACCGCGGACGCGATCCTGCGCCGCTGCCCGAAGGTGCACCTGCTGGCCACCAGCCGCGAGCCGCTGGGCATCGGCGGCGAGGTCATCTACCGGGTGCCGTCGCTGTCGCTGCCCGGGCCCGGCGAGGCCGGCCCGCCGGCGCCCGGGTCGTCCGATGCGGTGGCGCTGTTCGCGGACCGGGCCAGCGCCAGCGGCGTGTCCCTGTCCGCGGAGGAGCTGGCCGGCCCGCTGGTGGTGTCGGTGTGCCGGCGGTTGGACGGGATGCCGCTGGCGATCGAGCTGGCCGCGGCCCGGCTGCGGTCGATGTCACTCAATGAGCTGCACGGCCGGCTGGATCAGCGGTTCCGGCTGCTGACCGGGGGCAGCCGCGCCGCGCTGGAACGCCAGCAGACCCTGCGGGCGACCGTCGGCTGGTCCTACTCGCTGCTGACCGGCGCCGAGCAGCTGCTGCTGGCCCGCCTGTCGGTGTTCGCCGGCAGCTTCGACCTGGCCGCCGGCGAGGCAGTGTGCGGTTCCGGCGGCATCGATGTGCTAGATGTCGCGGATCTGCTCGGGTCGCTGGTGGACAAGAGCCTGGTGGTGGCCGAGCCCGCCGAGGGCACCCTGCGGTACCGGCTACTGGAGACCATCCGGCTGTTCGGCGCCGAACGGCTCGCCGAGGCTGGCGAGCAGGAGGCCGACACGGTCGCCGCGGCGCACTGCGCGCATTTCCTGGCGGCCGCCGAGCTGGCGGCCGGGCACCTGACAGGGCCGGACCAGGGAAAATGGCTAACCCGGCTGGACGCCGATCAGGCTAACCTGCGCCGCGCCGCCGGGCATGCGGCCGGCCGCCCGGACGGCACCGCGGTGGTGCTGCGCCTGGGCGTCGCGCTGGAGCGCTACTGGTGGGCGCGGTCCGGGCTCCAGGAGAGCTTCGGGCTGCTCGCGCCCGCGCTCCAGCGGCCCGACGCCCGCGCCGACCCCGCGCTGTTCACCGCGGCACTGGCCACCGCCGCGACCGTGGCTGAATTCATTGACGTCGCCACCGCCCGGCAGCTTGCTGAGCAGGCGGTCCAGGTCGCCCGCCAGCTGGGCGAGGAACGGCTGCTCAGCAGAGCCCTGGCGGCGCTGTGCGGCGCGCATTTCTTCGCCGGCCAGCCGGAGACAGGGCGCCGGTTCGGGCAGGAGTCTGTCGAGCGGGCCCGGCGGCTCGGCGACGACGTACTGGTGGCCTGGAGCTTGATCGGATATCTCCTGACCCTCGACATCATCGACCCGGCCCGGTCCCTCCCGCTGTACACCGAGGCGTTCGCCTGCACCGGACGATCCGGCGACCACCTCACCAACTCCATCTTGCACATCAACGCCAGCGTTGTTGCCCTGAGCTCCGGGGACATCCCCGCCGCCCGGGCTCACCTGGAAGCCGCCGCGCAAGCCGCCCAGCAGATCGGCTGGGAGAGCGCCTGGGTGCCGGTGAACCTGGGTGAAGTGCTGCGCGCGGAGGGGGACCTCGACGGCGCCCGGTCCACCCTCGAGACCGCCCTGCGGATCGCCCGCCGGAACGGCGATTCTTTTAACATGGCCTACGCCATCCTCGGCCTGGCCCGCCTGGCCGGCGATGGGGGCGACTGGAACCGGGCAGCCGCGCTACACGGCGCGGCGCAAGCCTTCCTTGACCGGACCGGCAATCCGTGGCAAGAACCCGACGCGCGTGACCGGCGGGACAGCCTGGACCAAGCGCGCGCGCACCTAGGCGATGAGCAGCTCGAGCGGGCCTACTCCCAGGGCAAAGCGCTCAGCCTCGACAAGGCTCTCGATCTGGCTCTGCCGAAAGCGGGCCCGGCCTGACCCGAGGGTCATGATTGACCGGCCAGGCCCGGGTCCCCGCAGATACCGCAGTCGCGTTCGCATCGGACACCGCACGCCGTAGCCAACGCCGCCGCAGCTGCCGATCGCGCGGCACCGGAGCGGCGTCGACCGCAGCAGATTGTTCGTTCAGTTGGCGCACTGGGCGGTGGGCAACGGGCTGCCTAGCCGCGCAGAGCGGATATCGCGTGTGTCCCGCGGCCTGCGATTGTGACATTTGTTACCGCCGGTCCGAGGTGTGAGCGCCGTGCCGGACCACAGCGTCTCCCGGCGGGTCCGGAACCGCCGCTGCCGGGTCCAGATTGACATGCCCGCTCCGCGTTGCCGCTGCGAAAAGGGGCAGACGGCCGCTACGAGGTGGTGGCGGGTTTGCGCGCGATGAAGACCAGTTCGAGGCCGGGACGGTCCGGCGCGCCGCGGACATCTGTCAGCTCGTAGCCCGCTGAGGTGAGCGAATCCTCGATCACCGGACGCGGCGGGTAGCGCCGGATGCCCTCCGAGGTCAGTATTGCCCCGTCAGCCGCGAAAGCGTACGTCCGCCGGGTGCTCACCAGGTCGCCGTCTACCCCGGTCACCTCGAGCCAGCTCTCGAACACGCCGAAGTCGGCAGACTCACGCCGGACGTAGGTAGTGTCGCGGTTCCAGCCCCGCCACGGCTGGCCGGCCGGGTCCACGGACTCGAACACCAGGTAGCCGCCGGGGCGGAGCGCCGCACGGACACCGCCCAGCGTCGCCAGCCACTCCTGCTGGGTGAGGAACACGTTGCTGACGTTGCCGGTCATTGTCGCCAGGTCGACCGCGAGGGCCGGCAGGCTCGTCACGTCGCCATGGATCCACCGCACCCGCTGCGCGCCTGGCTTGGCCCGGGCGACATCCAGCGACGCCGCGGCCGGGTCCAGCCCGACGACCTCGAAGCCGCGCTCGGCGAGCATGCTCGCCCAGTTACCCGTCCCGCAGCCGACATCAAGGACGCTCCGCGCGCCGAGCTCGGCCACGATCGCCAGGTAACTGGGCAGGTCAATGCGCTTCCCTTCCCACACGTCATAGATCCTGGCTAGCCGCGGCTCCGCGAAAAGGGCATCCTGCACGGCCAACCAGCATAATGCGGCCAGGGACCGGAACAGAACGGCCGTCTGGGGACCCCC
>JASIGD010000369.1 GCA_030045295.1 Streptosporangiaceae bacterium | reverse complement strand
GGGGCAGCTCACCGAGACCTGCGGCGGCGGCCCGGGCGATGGCCTGGCCGACCGGGTGCTCGGAGGCGTCCTCCACCGCCCCGGCCAGCCGCAGGGCCTCACCGGCCGCGTCGCGCGCGGCGGCATCGCTGGCCGGGTCGGGTCCGGGGGAATCCGGGAAGGCTGCGGCCGGGAGGATGTCCTGTACGGTCATGGTGCCGGTGGTCAGCGTGCCTGTCTTGTCCAGCACCAGGCGGCGGATCCGGCCTGCCGACTCCAGAGCCTGGGCGCTCTTGACCAGGATGCCCAGCTCCGCGCCGCGGCCCACGGCGGCCAGCAGGGCGGTCGGCGTGGCCAGCCCCAGCGCGCACGGGCACGCGACCACCAGGACGGCGACCGCCGCGCTCCACGCCGCCGCGGCGGGCAGCCCTGTCCCCAGCCAGAACCCGAGCGTGGCCACGGCCAGGGCGATCACGCACGGGACGAACACGGCGGCGACCCGGTCCGCTAGCCGCTGCGCGCTGGCCTTGGTGGCCTGCGCCTGGCTGACCAGCCGGGTGATCTGCGCGAGCAGCGTGCCGGACCCTACCTGGGTGGCCCGCACCACCAGCCGCCCGCTCATGTTTACCGTGGCCCCGGTCACCGGGTCGCCCGGGCCGACCTCGGCGGGCATCGACTCCCCGGTGACCAGCGACGTGTCGATAGCCGAGCTTCCCTCGGCCACGACCCCGTCGGTGGCGATCTTCTCCCCGGGGCGGACCACGAACAGGTCCCCGGCGGCGAGCTGGTCGACCGCGACTCGTTGCTCGGCGCCGTCGCGCAGCACCGCGACCGTCTTGGCACCCAGGGTGGCCAGTGCGCTCAGGGCCGAACCCGCCCGGTGCCGGGCACGAGCCTCCAGGTACCGCCCGGCCAGCACCGCCACGGTCACCCCAGCGGCGACCTCCAGGTACAGGGTCTGCCCGCTGGCCTGCCCGAAGGTGAAGGCGAACGACATCTTCATCCCGGTCATGCCCGCGCCGCCGAACAACAGCGCGTACACCGACCAGCCGAACGAGGCCACGACGCCGAGGCTGACCAGGGTGTCCATTGTCGCGGCCCCGTGGCCGAGCCCGTACCACGCGGCCCGGTGCAAAGGCCACGCCCCCCAGGTCGCGACCGGCGCGGCCAACAGCAGGCTCACCCACTGCCAGCCGGGGAACTGCGCGGCCGGCACCATAGCCAGCACGATGACCGCTAGGGCCAGCGGGACGCAGACGGCGAGCCGCCGGGCCAGTGCCCGGGCCGCCGGGTCGGAACCGGTTGCCTCGTCCTGAGTCGGCGGGGTCGGTCGGGTAGCGGTATAGCCAGCTGACTCGATCACGCCGATGAGCTCGCCGACCTCGCGCCCTCCGGTGCTGGCGAAGTAGGCCCGCCCGGTGGCGTAGTTGACGGTAGCCGCCACGCCGTCCAGCCGGTTCAGCCGCCGCTCGATCCGGGCAGCACACGACCCGCAGGTCATCCCGTCGACGACAAGCTCGGCCCCGGTCACGGTCCCGGTGTCGCTGGTCTCGGTACCGCTCACGTGCGGCCGCCCCGCAGCCGGACCGCGGGCGGGACCTGCTGGCCGGAGCTGCCAGAGCCACCCATGTTCATGCCGCCCATGCCGCCGCCGCTCGTGCCCAGGTAGCTGACCTGCGAATGGGTAGTCGTCACCGGACCCAGGTGAGAACCGGCCATATGTGCGCCGAGGAAAATCGCCGCGAGCAGGATCACGAACCCCACGAGCTTGGCCTCGCGAATCACCGGATCACCTCGCGGACCCGCTGTTCACCACGATGACAGGATGCTATCGAGACGACACCGGGGGCCGCGATCCACCGGCCGGAACATGAGCCAAATGTCATCTCACCTCTTCGGGGACGTCATCACGGCTACGACGTACTCCGGTCACCGGCCCGGGCCGACGCCGGGCCGCCGGCCGGGCTACGATCACGATCGTGTCAACTCGCTCCCTCACGGTCACCGGGATGACCTGCGACCACTGCGCCAGCGCCGTCTGCGCCGAGATCAGCAAGCTCCCCGGCATCACCGGCGTCGACGTCGACGTCGCAACGGGCACCGTCCGCATCACCGGCGACCCGCTTCCCGGCGACACTCCGCTGCGCGAGGCCGTCCAGGAAGCCGGATACGAATTCGCCGGCTAGGCCCGGCACAACGTGGCGGGCCTGACGGTACCCTACTGGCCGCACTGGCAGTTCTCGCAGGTGCAGTTCTCGCAGGTGCATTTCGGGTTGTCACAGCTGCGCGCGGCATTGCCGCAGCTGCAATCCACGCAGCTACACGGATCACAGGTACATGCCGGGTTCTCGCAGGTGGTGGCCGTGCTCATGATCAGATCCCTTCTCTCGCCAGCTCATCTCATGGCCATCAGCAACGCACACCTGAACGTGGCAGCACGGCACGCCGCCGCCCTGCGCCTGCGCGCTGACACAGTCACCCTTTATGATGACCCTCTTTTCTTAGACCGAAACTAATACCCTGGCGGGGTACTCCGAATACCCCATCAAGGTTTATTAAATACCTCTGCGGGGTTTTCGCGCCCTGAGGGATATGTCAATCACAACCTACCCTACCTGCAGGTTTCTACGATGACGGAAATGTAATCCTTTCTTGCCGCTAGCTCTTGAACCACGGAAAACCGGCCTTTAGTATTTGCGGCATTCCCGGATGGCCCACGACAGGATTGCTCCGGCGGCCTGAGTCCTCCTGATATCTGTTCCGGGATGACAGCAGCCCGGGCCTAAGTGTCCGGGCCGGGCAGGCGAGGAGAACCGAATGAGCGAGATCGCCGCCGCGGCAGCCCGTCCCGCGTGGCGGAGCAGGCTGGTTACCGGAGCCGACGTGGCCAGCGGGGGGCCGGACGTCCGGCGGCGGCTGCAACTGGCGCTGGGCGGGATATGGCTGCTCGTCGGGCTGCTGCAGTACCAGTCCTTCATGTTCTCCAAGGCGTTCAGCCAGATGATAGGAGGGACGGCGTCCGGCAACCCCGGTGTCGTGGCCAGCCCGATCACCTGGAACGCCACGTTCGTCGCGCATCACGCCGTGTTGCTGAATTCGATCTTCGCCACGATCCAAGTGCTACTGGGGATCGGGATCGCGTGGCGGCCAACGGTGCGGCTGGCGCTGGCCGCGTCGATCGCCTGGGCGCTCGGCGTGTGGTGGTTCGGCGAAGGGCTCGGGATGGTGCTGACCAGCAGCGCGAGCCCGGTTAACGGCGCGCCCGGCGCGGTGATCATCTACGCACTGCTCGCGGTGCTGCTGTGGCCTGCCGACCGCGCGGGGAAGCTGGCGCCGTTCACTGCGGCGCGCGCCGTGGGGGCTCCGGTCGCGCGGGCCCTGTGGCTGGTGCTGTGGCTCAGCCTGGCCTACTTCGCGCTGCTGCCCGGGAACCGAGCGCCGCAGGCGCTGAACGGCATGATCGCGGGCATGGAAAGCGGCGAGCCCGGCTGGCTGGCCGCCCTGGACCGGGGC
>JASIGD010000368.1 GCA_030045295.1 Streptosporangiaceae bacterium | reverse complement strand
GGCGTGCGGGCGGATTCGGCGGCCGGCCGGCCGGAGGGTTCGGCGGCGCGGGCCGCCGGGGCGGTCCCGACGGCGGATTCGGCGGCGGATTCGGCGGCGGGCTCGGCGGGGGCGCGCAGGTGAGCAGCGCGCTGGTGAAGCTGCTCGAGCAGGGCGCGTCCAGGTACAAGTGGGTGGCTGCCACCGAGGGGTCCACGGCCGCGGCGCCGCTGGAGCTCGCGACCGGTGACGCGGTGATGGCCATCGGCGGGTTCAACGGAACCGACCCGTGGCCCACGATGACGGTGTTCAAGGAACTGGTCGCCAAGCACGAGGTTCACTACTACGTCGGCCAGGGAGGCGAGAGCTTCGGCGGCGGTAAGGGCTCCTCGGCCATCGCACAGTGGGTGGCGGCGCACTTCAAGAAGGAAACCGTCGGCGGCGAGACCGTCTATGACATGACCAAGCCGATCAGCAGCGCCTCGTCATGAGCCTCATTCCGGGTCGGTCAGCTGCCGCAAGGCAGCAAACCACAAGCCGACCTGGCGGCCAGGACGTGCGGGACCGCCGCGCCGACCACCGAGCGGGACCGGGGATCGGCGCCGACCCGGCCGAGGACCGCGCTGGCCAAGGCCGTTGCGCAGGCAAGCCCGCCGAGATGATCATGTCGCCTCCGGCGGCGAGGGAACCGATCGCCCGGCCCGCCGGAGGCATGCTCGCCACGGCGGTGGCCGTTCCCAGCTCATCGCAGACCATCACACCGCAGAAGCGCATTCGGTCACCCGGCATGACGCGCATCACGCGGCGGGGAAACGCCACCAGATGACGCGGGCCGACCCGAGTGCAGATGGCCACCGCGGCTACCACGAACGGAGCGCGGACCATGCGGTCAGCGAATTGTATTCGTTGCACTACGGGACGCTGGTCCGCCTCGCGGCCCTGCTAGTGCGGGACACGCCCACCGCCGAAGAGATCGTTCAGGACTCGTTCGCCGCCATGCACGGCAGCTGGCAGCGGCTCAGAGACGACGCGAAGGCGCTGAGTTACCTACGGCGGACAGTAGTGAACCGGTCCCGATCGGTGCTGCGGCACCGCGCCGCAGCCGACAAGGACGTGCAAAAGGCCCCGCCAAATGCACCGAGCGCCCAGCACGGCGCCCTGATACAGCTCGAGCGCCCGGCCGTGATTGCCGCGCTGCGCGGCCTGCCGGCCCGGCAGCGCGAGGCGATCGTACTGCGGTACTACGGCAATCTGTCCGACGCGGACATCGCGACCGCGATGGGGACCAGCCGCGCCGCGGTGAAAAGTCACGCGGCCCGCGGCATGAACGTTCTGCGCGCAGCCCTGGGGCCGAGTGGGACCGGTGACGACCGGAAGTTACAAAGATCCTCGGCGTCCTGGGAGACGCCGTGGCGCGTCCGCCACCGTGGATCATAGGTCGCTGCGGGGCGTATTTAATGCTGCAGGGCTTCCTCCGTGACAGTGATCGGCAACGGACACCGGCGCGCGAGCCGATCAAGCCCGCTATCGGGTCATGCGCGCCACGTGCCACAGGAGTGTAGCGATGGCGAATCAGACCTGGGAGTTCCAGGAGTTTCCTGGCCCCAGCCCGAACGGGGAGAGCAACGCGGTCATCTTCCTGAACGATCCTGACCGGCAGGGACGCGGCGAGGCTACGGCGGCCTTGCGCGGCGACGGCAGCGTGGGACTGTTCTACCTCGTGCCCGGCAGCCTGGGCGTGAGCCCGAACCCGACGTGGCAATTCCAGGAGTTCCCCGGTCCCAACGGGGCGAAGGACGCCGCCATCTTCCTGAACGCTCCGGATCGGCAGGGACGTGGCGAGGCAACCGCGACCCTGCGCGGCGACGGCACTGCGGGGCTGCTGTACCTGGAGCCTGGCAGTCTGGGCACCAGCACCACGCACACCTGGGAATACGGGGAGTTCGTCGGCCCCAAGCAGGCCGTCGACTTCCTGAACGATCCTGCCCGCCAGGGGGCCGGCGAGGCCACCGTGACCCCGCGCAAGAACGGCACCGTGGGGCTGCTGTACCTGTCGCCTGGCAGCTTGGGCGGCAGCACGGCCCAGACCTGGTGCTTCAAGGAATTCCCGGCTCCGCACGGCGTAGCAGACGCCCTGGCGTTCCTGAACGCCCACCCCCGGCAGGCGGCGGGAGAGGTCAGCGGATACGCCCGCACTGACGGGTCCGCCGTGATCTTCTACCTCGAGCCCGGCTCGAACTGACCGCCCTCAGCCGCGGTGGCCTAGATGCCCCGGTGTCGCCAAGCGCCGGGGCGTCCCCACCCCCGGCCCGGCCGCGGGCCAGCAGGCGGCTGCCGAGTCAGCCGGAACGTCCGCCCACCAGCTCAGAGAGGTTTGCCGCAAGCAGTTCGTCTTGCGTGCGAATCGGTCAGCGCAGAACCAAGAGGTCAAGCCAGTTGCTTCTGGGCTTCGGGTTCGCTGTTTCCTCGGCATCTCGTACGGCGCGGCGGAGACGTTCTTTGCCGCGGAGGAACTCGTCTTCGGTCAGACTGCGCATCGTGGTGTCGGCCTGGCGGAAAGCGTCCACCTGGCCGAGGAAGTCCGCGAGGCTGGCCGGGTACGTCTCGCGAACCTGCTCAAGAGCGTCCTGATGGAATCCTGCAGCCGCGAACGCCTGGCACGTGTCCTCGACGGACGGAAAGGTGTCGACCATCCGAGCGGTCTCAGGGAACCACCGGACGAGCTCGATCCCGTCGTACCCGCCGGGGAGGCCCTGATGGCTCATGCCGCCTCGAATGAGGACGGGGGCACCGGGGCGGAGAACGCGGCGGATCTCGTGTGCGGCGGCTCCCAGGTCTGGGATGTGGTGAAGGACGAGCGAGAGCCATGCGGCGTCTGCCGATTCATCTGGCAGCGGCAGGGCGCTCGCATCTCCCTCAAGTACCCGGATGGCCGGTGCCCGCGGGATCTGATCCCGCATCGCGGCCGACGGCTCGACGGCCAGGACGGTGAGGGTGAACCAGTCGCCGAAGGCAGCGGCGAACGCACCGGTCCCCGCGCCGATGTCCACTAGAGTCATTCCCTGCGACGGGCGCAGGTGACGTCGTACCGCCTCGCGCCACTCCGATAGTCCGTCGCGCGGGACCTCGCGGACCGCCTTGAACGCCGCGGCGGTCTGCTCGTCATAGCTGATCCTGGCCATGTCATGCCTCCTTGCTGAAGCACACCTCGTTGCCTACTGCTCCGTCGTCGGCAGCATCGGTGCCTAGGCCGGCCGTCGGATCCTACACTTTGGGCGGGGAAAGGACAGCGACGCAGCGGTCGGGGTGACCGGCGGCTATCGCCCACCCGGGCCTGACCCGTACGGGCGGCTGCCAGGACAGCGGTCTTAATGCCCGGCGCCAGTTCGGGCATCCTCAAGACATGGAAGTCGGCGGGCGTCCGGACTGCGGCGTGTGCGCAGCCGTGGACGTGCATTACCTGCCGGCTGGCGCCGCCCGCGCGGCAGCCGTACTGGCCGCCGATGCCGTCTTCGCGCACGTGCTGGCCGAACGCACCGCGATGGTACCCCGGGTGCCGCCCTACCGGCCGGGCGAGTTCTACCGGCGCGAGCTCCCGCCGCTGCGCGCGGTCTTGGACGATCTGAGCGGGCTGGGGCTGCTGGTGGTTGACGGCTACGTCGATCTGGACTCCGCCGGCCGTCCTGGCCTAGGAGCGTATGCACACGCCGAGTTCGGCATCCCGGTGATCGGGGTGGCCAAGTCCCAGTTCCGCACGGCGACCCACGCGGTGCCGGTGGTACGTGGATCCTCGGTGCGCCCGCTGTTCATCACCGCCGCCGGGATGCCCAGCGCGGACGCGGCGGATCTGGTCCGGCGCATGGCCGGCCGGTACCGGCTGCCCGATGCCCTGCGCCGCGCCGATGCCCTCGCGCGGGCAGGTCCGCCCTCAGCCACTGCGACCCCAACGCCATCGCGGCTCAAGTTCCGTGATTCGGAATAGGCGCGGAATGATCCCGGCCTTCGGGGAGGCCAGCGATCGAGGGATCAAAAGAACTTCATGCTGAGGCCCCGAAGCCGACTCCTGTGTATGCGCACTGCCCTCTCGGCTGCGTCGGGAGTGACGAGGTCGCCCCATGCCCCTGCGGCCTCCTGCCCTAGCGCCAGGAGCGCCTCCACCTCGTCGTGGTCGAGGTCGGCTCCCTGAACGAGGCGCGTGCCGAAGCCGATGTGCCAGCGCTCATCACGGAGGACCAAGTGCACGCCCCGACGAACGCCCGGAAGCTTGACGGACAGGTGGTCGAGCGTGTCGAGCATCGCATTCTGCCCAGCCAGGAGGACCACGCCCTCAAGCACCATGTGGTACAGCCCGACCGCGGCGGTCAGACCCTCGCGGTCTTCGGCGAGGCGCAGGGCAGTGGCCGGGAGGCGCTCCTCGAACAGGGCGACGAGCTCGGGGCTGACGAGGGTGCGAAGAACGTCCTGCCGGGCCGCGATGTCGGCTCCCGGGACGGCTGCGACCTCGGCCGCGACTCGGTCGAAGAAGCGGGCGTGGCGGTGCTCGTCACGGGCCTGCGCGCGGAAGGCCGCCGCCACCCAGTCGTCGGAGGCTGCGGCCTGGAAGGAACCGAGGTGCCCGGACACCGCCGACTCGGCGATAGAAAAGCCTGCGATCAATCCCAGGACGCGGGTCTTCTCAGTGTCGTCGAGCGCCGGCCACGCCGCCCTGTCGGGCGCGAAATCGATGGTCGCCTCGTCCCACTGCAGCGTCTCGGCGAGGTTCACGAAGCTGTCGTATCTGGTGAACATAAATCAGTTTCCTAGCCCTCCGGGATCTCCTCTTCCGGTCCCAGTCCGCGGAAATCTGTCTTCCGGGCACCACAGGTCGGGCACATCCCTTCGTTAGCGATCTCCGCGACCCCTCCCCCCCGCTTGGATCGATGCCGCCGCCCGGGTCATCTTGTCGCGGGATCGTAGACGACGCCCAAGAACCCCCAGCTCTTCCTTTCTCTGTCCCCAGCTCGACCTGTGTCTTCTCGCTGACGCACGCCCTGCGTACCGATTCCCAGGCACGTGCTCCTTACTTTGGAGCGTAACCGGGGTCTCCCGACATGGCGAGTTCTTCAGGCATCGCACGCGTCACCACCGCCCTGGCCAGCATCGTCTGGGCCGCCAGGCCCGGAGGCCCGCTCCGAGCAGCGCGAGGTGCTCCGCGGCCGCCGATCCGGCTGGCGCACCCCTGGCCTGGACACGCTCCAGCGGCCGACCCTCAGCGCCGCGCAAGATTGCGCTGCTAACCCTGCGCGGCTACATGCTCTTCGCGGTCATCGTCATGGCCATCAAGCTCGTCCAGGCCACCACCGCCCGCTAGGCCACGTCACTTAGGCAGCCGCAAAGACACGCCCAGCGCCTGGCGAAGAGAGGGTATGTGACGACGAGCGACCGGCACGATCTCGTGGGTGCGCGTTTGGGTGACAAGAAACAGGGTTCCCTTGAAGCCCTGCTCGATTTCCCTTATCCGGCCGAGGTTGACCAGAAACCGGCGGTGGACGCGAAGGAATCCCTGGCCTTCTAGTTGTTCCTCAAGACGATCGAGGCCTCGGGTGGCGGCCAGGAGGCGTCCTCGATCGCTCATCAGCCAGATCTTGTTGTGGTCAGCCTCGACGAAGCGAATCTCGCCCGGGTCGAGGACCACCCACCGATCTTCCCGGCGGGCGACGACCCGACTTGGGACTGAGCGACGAGGCGGCGAGCCGAGCAGGGGATCACCCGAGGACGCCTCGAAGCTGGGATCCGCGTCGGGAGACCCGAAGGCCAGCAGCGCCCCGATCACCTGGGTGCCGTTGAAGACCGGGCGGACCGCGGCCGAGATCGAGGTATCGAGAAACGGCACGAAAACATGCGTCGATCCACTCCAGTGAGGGTCTTGCCGGGCGCGTTCGATGACCCGACTGGCCAGCCGCGGCAGTACGGCGACCTCGGAAGTCCAGCGGTGGGCCGGGGCGTACGCCGGGGTGTCCGCCGGGGTCCCCAGCAGGACCGCGGCGTCGCTGTTAGCGAGCACGACGTTTCCGGCCGCGTCTACGGCGGCGAGCGGCGTCGCAGGCGCCACCCGAGCGTCGGCGAAGGCAGCGGCCAGGAGGGCACCGTTGTGGTGCGCTCGCCGCCGTAGCTTTGCCTCGGTGGCGGCGGCGGCGTTGCAGAGCCACGGCAGCGTCGTGTCGGGCAGCGGCGTCTTCCAGCACGAGATGTTGAGCACGGCGAGCGGGTCGTGGGTGACCAGGTCGCGGACCGCCACGCCCGCACACGTCCACGGATGAAAGCCCCGGCACCAGTGCTCAGGACCCCTGACCATGACGGGGCCGTGGCTTTCCAGGGCGGTTCCCATGCCGTTGGTGCCGCTGGCCCATTCCGACCAGGCATACCACGGGGCCAGGTTGCTGTCCTCGGCTAGGTGGAGGATTCGTCGGCTTCCCCACGACGCCAGGACGCGCCCATCGGGGTCGGCCACGGTGACGAGGCCGTCCAGGCCGTCGACCTCCGCAGCGGCGGACGTGGCCAGGCCGCCGAGTTCGGTGAACACCACATCATTCTTGATCGAGTGCGCGCTCAGCTCGGCTGCGGCGGGCGCACGGTCCAATCGGGGGTCGACCCCGTACTCCTCGCGGCAGCGGTACCAGGACATGAGGATTTCCGGCCGAACCCCCTGGACGATGTCTGCTCCGGCGGCGAAGCGCTCTCGCGCGACAGCGGTCATCTCGAGGTCCTGGTCGCCAAGGGCGGCGCCGCTCGTTGCGAGTGAGGTGCCGTTCGTGGGGTCTTTTGCGCCGTTCATCCCATCCCCCTTGAGGACTCGGGGGGAGCGTCCCAGGATCGAAATCAGCGGGCGCACCAACGACGTGACGCTGGGCCGCGCCTTGGTGCTACCGCACCTTGGCCTTGGCTCCAGGCTAACCGTCCGGTGGCGGCGTTCCAAGGGTGACCTGAAGCACAGTAGCCGAGCGGTACAGCGACCAGGGGTGATGCGCAGATGCGGGCACCGGTGTACTGGAACCCGGTCCTTGCCCGCGGGGACGCAGCATGGCAAGGCGGCGGCGTGCCGTCAGAGGCAGACGACACCGCAATCGGCGCGATGGGGACCAACGCCGTAGACGGGGACCAGCAGATAGCCGAGGCGCGAGCGGCGCCCACGTGTGCGTGCTTCGGCAGGAGATCGTATTAGGAGGTCAAGCCCATGGCGACTGGAGTGGAACAACAACTGAAGGAACTGGGCAAGCAGAACGGGGCATCGATAGGCCGGCTGCTCGCCACCGGGAACGTCGGGCACGCCGAGGAGGATCCCGACGGCCGCATGCACGCAACAGTCCGGATCCCGCCCGACGAGCTCGCCTGGGACCCGGCGGTGCTCGTCCTGCCCCACGGCGGCGAGCTCGAGCTCGAGCTGGTCAATGACGACCTGAACACGCACTGCGCGCTCTTGCCGAGCAACGGCGACAGCCAGTTTCTCTGGCTGGTGAACCATTCCCGTGGAACGGCCACCCTCAAGCTCGACGGCCCCGGCTATTACTGGTACGGCTCGCCGACCGGCAACGACGAGGGCCGCGGCCTGACCGGGGCGATCGTCGTGATGGGCGACGCTCCGCCCGAGGCCCGCCTCGACCGTCCGCAGCAGCCCCGCCCGTAGCGAAGGAGAAGGAGATGACAGAACCATACGTAGACGCAGGGCGTGCCGTCGACCAGGTAGCTCTGACCAAGGTGCCCATGAGCGCTCCGCCGGTGGCCACCAGCGTCAGCTACGAGCGCATTCTGCGAGCCCGCTCGGAGCCGCACAACTGGCTCACCTATTACGGCGCCTACGACGGGCAGCGATACAGCCCGCTAGAACAGATCAACACCGATAACGTCCGGCGCCTCACGCCCGCGTGGGTCTTCCAATGCGGCGGGACCGGCCTGCAGGCGGGCGCGACGACGTACGCGTTCGAGTCCTCCCCGCTCGTCGTGGACGGCGTGATGTACGTCACCGGCTGGGACGGCTGGGCCTGGGCGCTCGACGCCCGGACCGGCGAGGAGTTGTGGCGATACAGGCACGCGATCCCGTTCGACATCTCGCTGTGCTGCGGCAACGTCAACCGCGGGTTCGCGGTGGCCAACGGCAAGGTCTTCTACGTCACGCAGAACGCGCACATAGTCGCGCTCGACGCCACCAACGGCCAGCCGGTCTGGGACAAGACCTACGGCGACGTGCGGGCCGGGGAGAGCGCCACCGTCGCGCCGCTGATCATCAAGGACAAGGTCATCGTCGGCAGCTCCGGCGGCGAGTTCGGGGTGCGCGGTCACCTCGACGCCTTCAACCTCGAGACCGGCGAGCACCTCTGGCGCTGCTACACCGTCCCGAAGCCCGGCGAGCCCGGGTCCGAGACCTGGCCCGCCGACGGCGAGGCGTGGGCGCGGGGCGGGGCGAACTGCTGGATCACCGGCACCTACGACCCGGAACTGAACCTGCTGTACGTGGGGACCGGCAACCCGGCGCCGGACTTCGACGGCGAGGTGCGGATGGGGGACAACCTCTACACCGACAGCATGATCGCCGTCGATCCCGACGCGGGCCAGATCCGCTTCCACTACCAGTACACCCCGCACGATCTGTGGGACTACGACAGCATTTCCGAGCACCTGCTGTTCAACATCGACGGCCGCAAGGTGATGGCCCACTTCGACAAGAACGGGTTCTGCTACATCCTGGACCGGACGAACGGCTCGCTGGTCCGAGTGTTCCCGTTCGTCGACCGGATCGACTGGGGCGAGGTCGACGCCACCGGCAAGACAACGGCCAAGGTATTCCCCGACAAGGAGGGCGTGCCCGTCCACTTCTGGCCGGGCCCGGCCGGCGGCAAGGAATGGACGCACGCGGCCTACAGCCCGAAGACGCAGCTCTTGTACTGCCCGGTCCAGGATGTCGGAGCGACGGCTACCCGAAGGCGGCGGGAGTTCAAGGAAAGCATTCCGTACTGGGGAGCGGGCGTGGCCACCGACGCCAACGACATGGCCGGGGCCTTGAGCGCCTTCGACCCGGCCACCGGCGAGGAGGTATGGCGCTGGCGCAACGAGGTGCCGATGTGCGCGTCGGTACTGACCACCGGCGGCAACCTGGTGTTCGCCGGCGAGCCTACCGGCGAGTTCAATGCCTTCAACGCCCGCACCGGGGAGCTGCTGTGGCAGTTCCAGTGCGGCAGCGGCCACCACAGTAACCCGATGACCTACAGCCTCGGCGGGCGACAGTACATCGCCGTGCCGACCGGGTGGGGCGGCTGGACCGAAGGGTTCGCGCCCGGGATGCTCGGAGCACCGCACGGAGCCGCGCTGTTCGCATTCGCTCTGCCCGATTAGCGCAGCGTCCGCCGCCAAACGGATCCGGCCGCGAATGGATCCGGCAGAACCCGTCCACGAAACGGCGAGAAGGAGGTGAAGCCATGGACCGAAAGGACTTCGTCCCCCGACCCCAGCGGCATGTATGGGAGACCCCTGAGGCCCAGGAGATCGGGGTGTCCGCCGAGTGCAGCGCCTACATGGGCGTCTGGAAGGACAACGACTGGGACTAACGGAGCGGGCGCCGGGCGATGCCGTCCGGCGCCCCTTCGCCCTTCCGGAGGGACTGCGGATCGACGTGTGGGTGCGAGTGCTGGGATCGGCAGCGGGAGGAGGATTCCCGCAGTGGAATTGCACTTGCCCTCCGTGCCGGGCGGTGCGGGACGGATCCCGGCCCGCACGTCCGCGCACCCAGTCATCGATCGCCGTGAGCCCCGACTACCGGCAATGGTTCCTGCTCAACGCCTCACCCGATATACACGCCCAGATTGAGTCCTGCCCGGCCCTGTACCCCTCTGACGGCCCGGACGGCGGCCGGGTCGCCCCCATCCGGGCCGTCCTGCTAACGGACGCCGAGCTCGATCACACGCTGGGCCTGCTGCTGCTTCGGGAGGGACGCGGCCTGGTCGTGCACGCCACCGAGGCGACCCGCGACACGCTGTACGACGGGACGTCGTTGCTCCGGACGCTCGATGCCTATTGTCCGGTCGAGTGGCAGCCGGTCATCCCGGGAGCCGACGTATCGCTGGGCGACGAGCTGTCGTACCGGGCCTTCGACGTCCCCACGAGGAAACGGGCTCGGTTCGGCCCCGGCGAAAGGAAAGGACGGGTCGTCGGCTACCGGCTGACCGACCAGCGAAGCGGCCGGTCAGTGGTATACCTGCCGGCCGTACAGGAGTTGACGGCGGCGGTAAGCGGCCGGCTAAATGACTGCGCCTGCCTGCTCATCGACGGAACCTGCTGGCAAGACGATGAGCTGATCCGGCTCGGCATGGCCAGCAAGACGGCGCGCGAGATGGGGCACCTGCCGATCGACGGTTCCGATGGCAGCCTTGCGCTGCTGTCCGCGCTCCCTATCGAGCGCAAGATCTACGTCCATATCAACAACACCAATCCGATCCTGCTTGAGGATTCGCCGGAGCGGCGGACCGTCGAGGAGCACGGCATGGAAGTTGCCGTGGACGGACTGGAACTGCAGATCTGAGGGCCATGGTGACGGTACTGGAAACCGACAGCTTCGTGTCAGCGCTACGCGCGCACTCCCAGCGTTATCACGATCGGCATCCCTTTCACCGGAAGATGAACGAGGGAGCGCTGAGTCGCTGGCAGATCCAGGGCTGGGTGGCCAATCGCTTCTACTATCAGGAGAACATTCCCCGCAAGGATGCCGCCATCCTCGCCAACTGCCCCGACCGCGAGGTACGCCGCCGCTGGATCCGGCGCATCATCGACCACGACGGGGCAGCGGACGGGGAGGGTGGTATCGAGGCGTGGCTGCGCTTGGGCGAGGCGGTGGAGTTGACGCGGGAGGAGATACTGGACGAACGGCACGTTGTCCCGGGGGTGCGGTTCGCCGTTGATGCCTACGTCACCTTCGCCCGCACGCGGGCGTGGGTCGAGGCGGTGGCGTCCTCGCTGACTGAGCTGTTCGCGCCGGACCTGATGGCCGATCGCCTCGCCGCCTTCGAGCGCTGCTACCCCTGGATCGATCGTCAGGGGCTTACCTACTTCCGGGCCCGCCTGACGCAGGCTCCGCGCGACTCCGAGCACGCCTTGCAGGTGGTGACAGAGTACTGCCGGACGCCCGAGGAGCAGGCAGCAGCGGTGGCGGCACTGTCCTTCAAGTGCGACGTTCTGTGGAGCATGCTCGATGCCATCGACCGGGCCTATGCAGACCGATAGCGATGCTGACCGCCCCCGCCTGGCGCCGCATGTCCGGCTGACGTTCGACCCAGTGCGAGAGCGGCACGTGCTGCTGACGCCGGAGGCGGTCACCGTCGTGAACGGCACGGGCGCGACCATCCTCGGCCTGTGCGATGGGAAGCGGACGGTGACCGAGATCGTGGCCGAGCTGCGCGGACTGTATGACCGCGTGGACGACGACGAGGTGCGGCTCTTCCTGGCCGGACTCGCCGCCAAGGGATGCGTGCAGGCCGGCCATGGATAGACCGTTCGGATTGCTGGCTGAGCTCACCTACGCCTGCCCGCTGCACTGCCCGTACTGCTCCAACCCGCTCAACCTCGACGGCTACCGGGAGGAACTGACCACGGCAGAGTGGCAAAGAGTCCTGGCCGAGGCCAGGGAGCTGGGCGTGCTGCAGCTTCACTTGTCTGGTGGTGAGCCGCTCCAGCGCCGCGACCTGGTCGAGATCACCCGCACCGCCACCGACCTGGGCCTGTATACGAACCTGATCACGAGCGCGCTCGGCCTCTCATCCCGCCGGGCCGAGCAGTTGCGGAGTGCAGGCCTTGATCACGTGCAGATCAGTATCCAGGCGGATGAGCCAACGCTGTCTGACCGCATCGCCGGCACGCCATCCTTCGCGCGCAAGATAACGGCAGCCCGGCTCGTGAAGGAGCTGGGCTGGCCCCTCACGTTGAACGTGGTTCTGCACCGTCACAACATCGACAGGGTCGCCCGCATCCTTGACCTAGCCGAGGAACTGGGCGCCGACCGTATCGAGCTGGCCAATACCCAGTACTACGGCTGGGCCTGGCGCAACCGAGACGCGCTCCTGCCGAGCAGGGCTCAGCTCGAGCGGGCCGAGGTGGCGGTGCGCGCAGCGCACGCACGCCTGAAGGGACAGATGGAGATCATCTACGTCGTCCCCGATTACTACAGCCGGTATCCCAAGCCCTGCATGGGCGGCTGGGGTCGGCGGCAGCTCACCGTAGTGCCCAACGGGGATACTCTGCCGTGCCCCACCGCCCACAACTTGCCTCTCCCCCGGGTCAGCGTGCGTGACCATTCCCTGGCCTGGATCTGGGAGCACTCGCCTATTTTCCAGAGCTTCCGCGGGACTGACTGGATGCCGGACCCCTGCCGGAGCTGCGATCGCCGCGACCTCGACTTCGGCGGTTGCCGCTGCCAGGCATTCCTGCTCACTGGCAACGCCGCCCGCACCGATCCGGTCTGCCACCTCTCCCCCGATCACGCGATCGTGGCCCAGGCGGTGGAGGCTGCCAACGAGGTGGCGCGGCTACCTGCAGCGGTACTCACTGCCCGACCGCATCCAAGCCGCTCAGTGTAAGGAGTGACCAGCTGCCAGCGGCGTCCGTCTCGACGACCACGGCCGGCGCGGACCGCCTTGCACCTTTTCGAGAGACGCCGCCGAACCTGGTTCAGATTCAGTACGGCCCACCAGGTCAAATACCAGGTCAGCGGACTTGCGGCCCAATGCCTGCCCGGGACGGGACGTTTGTCCCTGGAACCGGCTGTCCCGCCGTGGTGATCATGTGGCTAATCCTTAGGGCCGGTTTCCGTGGAGCAGGCGATGACCGCAATGGCGCGCGTCGTGGTTATTGGTGGCGGGGCCACCGGGGCAGGCGTCGCCCATGACCTGGCGCTGCGCGGCCTGCACGTTACCTTGCTGGAACGCGGCGAGCTCACCTCGGGTACGACCGGTAGGCATCATGGGCTGCTGCACTGCGGTGCGCGCTACGCCGTCGGCGACCGGGAGTCGGCGATCGAGTGCATCAAGGAAAACCAGCTACTGCGTCGGATCGCGCCCGGTTCGTTCGAAGAGAACGGCGGCCTGTTCGTCGCGCTGACCGAGGACGACATGGACTACTTGAACCCGTTCCTCGATGCGTGCGAGGCCTGCGGCATCCCGACCACCGTGCACAACGCCGACGCAGCGCACCAGATGGAGCCGGGCCTCAATCCGGACGCCAAGTTGGCGGTCGAGGTGCCAGATGCCACCGTCGACCCCATGCGGCTGGTCCTGCGGTTCTTTGCCACGGCCCAGCGAAATGGCGCCGACCTGCGGACTTTCACCGAAGTAACCGGTCTGGTCTGTGCGTCGCGGACGGTGTCGGGCGTGCTGGCCCGGGACCTGGTCACCGAACGGGACTACGAGCTTCGGGCGGACCTGGTGGTGAACGCGGCCGGACCCTGGTCCGGGCAGATCGGCAAGATGGCCGACGTCACCGTGCCGATGCGCCTGTCTCCCGGGGTGCTGCTCGCCGTACGAGGGCGATATTGCGCCCGGGTCCTGAACCGGCTGCACTCCTCCGCGGACGGCGACATCATCGTCCCGCAGCGCGGGCTGTCGGTCGTGGGCACTACCTCGTGGGTCGTGGACGATCCCGATGTCCCGCCGGTGCCGGCCGAGCACGTGGCCCTGATGTACGCCGAGGGCGCCAAGCTCATCCCGGCCATTGCCACGGCGGAGCGCCGGTCGGCCTGGTCGGCTGTGCGCCCGCTGGTCGGCGGCGGCGCGGCGAGCACCGGCCGGGAGCTTTCCCGGACGTTCCAATGCTTCGACCACAAGCAGACCGAAGGCGTGGAAGGACTGGTCACGATCACTGGCGGTAAGGCCACTACCCTGCGCTCGATGGCCGAGACAGCCGCCGACGTGGTCTGCGCCAAGCTGGGCATCGACGCCAGCTGCCGGACGGCCCAGACGGTCCTGGCGCCGCACGCGGCCTACTACCGGGAACGAGGCGGGCGTTATGACCGCGACTGAGCAACAGCACCTCTCCGGCCAGCAAGCGGCGGGGACGCAGACACGCAGGATCCGGATATCCAGGCAGCGGCATGGTGCCGAGCGCGCGCACATCGACGAGTTCGACGTTGCCGTCGGACCAGACACGACGCTGCTCGACGCGCTACGCGAGATCCGCAGCCACCACGACCGGTCGCTGACCTTCCGGTACTCATGCTGCCATGCGTCCTGCGGCACCTGCGGCATGCGGGTGAACGGGCGCGAAGTCCTGGCCTGCGTCACCAAGCTGGCCAGCCTCCGCCCTGGGCCCGTGCTGGTCCGGCCGCTCGCTAATGCCCACGTCGAGCACGACCTCGTAGTCGACATGCGCGACCTGTACGACAGTTTGGAGCCAGCCGGGCGGCCGCTGGTCAGGCAGGACGACCAGCTGGCCGGACAGGAAGGGCGCCAAGCCCCCTGGTTCGCCAGGTACGAAGACTGCATCGAATGCGGCTTGTGCGTGTCGGCGTGCCCCATCGCCGGCTCCGATTCCCTCTACCTCGGGCCGGCCGCGCTGACCGCGGCCTGGCGCACGGTAGCCGAGCCTCGCGGGGCCGACGCGTCGCAGGTGCTCGCCTGGGCTGACGACGAGCAGGGCTGCTGGCGCTGCCACGCCAGCTTCGAGTGCACGCAGGCCTGCCCGTCCGGAGCGGATCCGGCCGGGGCCACGATGGCGCTGCGGCGGGAACTCACCAAGCGGAAGCTGGGCCGGCTGGCCCGGCGGGGCAGGCGAGAACGATGAGCGCGACGACGCGGACCGGGCGCCCGGCGGGCAACCCGCTGCGCGGCGCAGCCGGCTGGGCCAGGCTCAAAGGCCGTCACCTGGGCTCGGTGGCGTTCGTCACCAACCGCGTCACCGGCCTGCTGCTGATCGCCTACCTGTACCTTCACCTCGGCGTGCTCTACCTGCTCACCGAGGGCCCGGGGTCATGGGCGAGCGTGCTTCACCTGTTCAAGAACCACTACTTCCTGGCGCTGGAGTCGCTGCTGATCTTGTTCATCCTCGTGCACGGGCTGAACGGGATCCGGCTCGCCCTGGTGGGAACCGGCGTGGGGGTCCGTCATCAGAAGGCCTGGTTCACGGCCGCGATGTCAGCTAGCGCCGTCCTTTACCTGGTGGTGGTGCTCGCAATGTTCGGAGTGATCTAAGATGGCCGCGCCCGTACAGGAAACCACCCGTCCGCCCGAGACGCAGCCTTCCCGCGGCGGTTCGCTGGCCTGGATCTTTCAGGTCATCTCCGGTGTCCTGCTCCTCTTCCTACTCGGCGTGCACATCGTCGCGCAGCACTTTGTCGTCAAGGGCGGGCTGCGTGACTACGCACAGGTCGTGAGCTACTTGTCCAACCCGGCCGTGCTAGCCATCGAGAGCCTGTTCGTGATCGTGCTGATCTGGCACGCCATGCTCGGGCTGCGGGCCGTGCTCCTCGACTTCGGGTTCGGCCGCCGGGGTCAGGCGCTGATCACCTGGGGCGTCGCCGTCCTCGGCGCCGTCACCGCCGCGTACAGCTTCTGGCTCATCGCCACGATCGCGGCCAAGACCTGACCGCTGTGGAATGCAGGGCACCTCGGTGGGGAACGGCGCGATCTGCGAGCCGGTGTGTGCCGAGTATCGGCGATGTCAGTCAGCCGACGCCCCGTTGTGCTAGAAGTCACGATGGACGCTGAAGTCTTCAGGGCCTGGATAACGTCTGCCGCCAGGGTCATCGAGGCCAACCGTGACCGCCTGACCCAGCTGGACGCGGCGATCGGCGACGCCGATCACGGGATCAACCTGGCCCGCGGCTTCACGGCAGTGCTCGGCGCGCTCCACACCCAGGACCCGACAGCTGCCGCACCGATGACGCCCGGAAGGATCCTGGTCTTGACGGGCAACACTCTCATCTCCACGGTCGGCGGCGCTGCTGGGCCGCTGTACGGCATGGCCTTCCGCCGGGCCGGGAAGTCCCTGGGACACGCCGCCGGCGTGGACCTGCCCGGGCTGTCAGCGGCGCTGGAGGCCGCGCTCGCCGGCGTCCAGAAGCTCGGCGCCGCTGTCGAGGGCGACAAGACCATGGTCGACGCGCTCGCGGCGGGGACCAGGGCTTTCAGCAAGGCCGTCGCCGAGGGAGCATCACAAGACGATGCCCTGTCCGCGCTCGCGGCGGCCGCCGCGATTGCGGCGGTCGGTACCATTCCCATGCAGGCGCGGAAGGGCCGTGCGAGCTACCTGGCGGCGCGCAGCGTCGGTCACCAGGACCCCGGTGCCGCCTCGACCGCGCTCATCCTCG
>JASIGD010000367.1 GCA_030045295.1 Streptosporangiaceae bacterium | reverse complement strand
GGCCGGCGGCGCCGCGCCGAACGAGGCCGGCGCCCGCGCCGCCGACGGCACCAGCCCCCCCGCCGACATCCGCGCCACCCCCGGCTACCGCCAGCACCTGGCCCGCGTCCTGGTCACCCGCGCCCTCACCGAGGCCAGCTCCCGCGCCTAGCGAACATCGCGCACGGACGGTGGTGCCCCTCCATGATGCAGGCAGTGGTGTTCGACCTCGACGGCGTGCTGATCGACTCCGAGCCGGTGTGGGAGCAGGTGCGCCGCGGCCTGGTGGCTGAACGGGGCGGGCACTGGACCCCTGACGCACAGCGCCGGCTCATGGGCATGAGCACGCCAGAATGGGCCAGGTACCTGTCTGATGACCTCGGCGTCGGCCTGCCCCCCGACGAGGTCGCGAGGACGGTCGTCGACCGGATGGCCGACCGCTACGCCGAGCACGTGCCGCTCATGACCGGCGCGGTGGACGCGGTGCGCCGGCTTGCGGTGCGCTGGCCGCTCGGCGTGGCTAGCTCATCGCCTGCTGAGCTGATCGAGGTCGTGCTGCGGTCCGCCGGCCTGCGTCCTTGCTTTTCCGCGGTGATGTCGACCGAGCAGGTGGCGCACGGCAAGCCGGCCCCGGACATCTACCTGGCCGTGACCGCCGAGCTCGGCTGCCCTTCGCCTGACTGCGCGGCGATAGAGGACTCCGCGAACGGGCTCCGCTCGGCCGCTGCCGCGGGCCTGCGGGTCATCGCGATCCCGCAGCCGCGGTATCCGCCGGAGCCCGACGCGCTCGCCCAGGCCAGCCTGGTGCTGCCCAGCCTGGCCGAACTCACCGTGGACGCCGTCTCGGCGCTGGCGCCAAGCTAGGACACCGCTGGTTCCTTGAAGGTTGCCTGCGACTCCCGTCCCCAGACGGCCCGGCCCATCGCCTGCCCTGCGGGTCCTGGCCGGTCGGGACGACGGCCGTGTCGCGTTGAGTGGGCCTGCTGGCCGACAATAAGAGCGTGGGGTTGCGCAACGCGCTGGCCAAGCCGGTGAGGTGGATCAAGTCGGTCCGCTGCCTCATGCTGGTCTGCGGCGCGGTGCTGGTGCTCACGTTTCCCGACGCGAACCTGGAGTTCCTGGCCTGGTTCGGGCTGGTGCCGGGGCTGATACTGATCATCAGGTCGCCCACGGCTCGGGAAGGCGGGGTACGCGCCTGGTGGCTCGGGGCCGGGTACCTGATCGCCGCGCTGTACTGGATGGCACCGGAGATCGGGCCCGGGGTGCTGCTGGTCGCAGCGGTGTTCGGCGTGCTGTGGGTGCCATTCGGGGTGGCCGCGTGGAAGCTGCTCAGGCCGCCGCTCACCTGGCCGCGGGCGCTGGCCGCGCTGGTCGTCGTGCCGAGCTGCTGGCTGCTCACCGAGTGGCTGAGGTCCTGGCAGGGGTTCGGCGGCCCGTGGGCGGTGTTCGGCGTCAGCCAGTGGCAGCATCCCGCCGTGCTCGCGCTGGCCGCGGTCGGCGGCGTCTGGCTGATCAGCTTCGTTCTTGTCCTGGCGAACGTGTCGATCGTGATCGCGATCGAGTCCCTGCCGCGTGTCGGTGCGGCTGCCCTGCCCGGCGCCTCATGGCGGTGGGGGCTCGCCACCCTCGGCGTGGCTGCCGCGGCGGCCAGCATCGGCGCCGGGCCACTGGCGTTCGCGCTCACCCCGGCCAGCCCGGCGGTCCGCCACGTCACGATCGCCATGGTCCAGCCCGGCGTGGTCCACGACGCGAGCCTGAGCGCGCACGCGTCGCAGGCGCTGACCGCCGAGCTGAGCCGGGGCGGCACGCTCGCCGGAGTACGGCCGGACCTGATCGTCTGGGGCGAGAGCAGCATCGACGAGGACCTCACGCTGCCGTCGTCGCACACCCTGCTGAAGCAGATCGAGGCGCTGTCCGCCGAGGATGGCGCCGAGATCCTGGTCAACCAGGACGCCACGGCGCCCGGCAAGGGGCATGAGAAATGGGCGGTCCTGGTCAGTCCCTCTGGGATCCAGGGCATCTACGTCAAGACCAGGCTGGTGCCGTTCGGCGAGTACATACCGTTCCGGCAGCAGCTCGGCTGGCTGACCAAGATCAGCAAGGCGGCGTCGTCGAACATGATCCCGGGCACCGGCGCGCATCTGCTACACGCCACGGACCGGGCCGGAAACCCGCTGCCGATCGGCGTGCTGATCTGCTTCGAGTCCGCGTTTCCCGACATGTCGCGGGTGGACGCCGACCTGGGCGCGCAGCTGATCGTGTACCAGTCGGAGACCTCCACCTTCCAGGGCACCTGGGGCCCGGACCAGCACGCCTCGCTCGGGGCGGTGCGCGCGGCCGAGACCGGCCGGCCCGTGATCCAGGCCGCCCTGACCGGCGACACGGTCGCATTTGACGCCAGGGGCAGGCTGCTGGCCTGGATGGGGCAGTCCCAGCACGGCGTGGTCACCGTCAGGCTCGGGCTGCCCGCGGCCTCGGCCAGGACCATCTATGACCAGCTCGGGGACTACGTTCCGTGGACCGCTGTGGGCATCGTCGTGATCGCGGCGTTGGTCATGTTTGCGAATTCTCGCGGCCTTACTGGCCGAAGTGCTGGTATTGGCCGCGGGCGTGAGGCACAATATGTAGGGCAGTCCGTGCCCAAGTGATGAGGCCGCTGGGGAAGGCGAACCTCGTCTTAGGAGGCACGGTGTCCGCACATGGTGTTCTGTACGTTCATTCCGCGCCCCCGGCGCTCTGCCCACACGTCGAGTGGGCAGTAGCCGGAATCGTGGGGGCGCCTGCAAGTATGCCCTGGGTAGGCCAGTCGGCTGCCCCAGGGTCGCTGCGGGCTGAACTGACCTGGCACGCGCGGCCAGGCACGGCGGGAGCGATCGCGTCCGCGCTGGCCGGGTGGAACCGGCTCAGGTTCGAGGTCACCGAGGACAGCTCGCCCGGCTGCGACGGCGTGCGCTACTGCTACACGCCTGACCTCGGCATCTTCACCGCCGTGACGTCAGCCAACGGCGACATTGTGGTACCAGAAAACCGGCTCCGCACCGTCGTGACGCTGGCGCTGCAGACAGGCGCCGCGTCGCTCGAGGACGAACTCGACCTGCTGCTCGGCACAGCGTGGGACAACGAGCTCGAGCCGTTCCGGCGCGCCGCCGACGGTGCCCCCGTGCGCTGGCTCAACGCAACCGGCTGATGCGGGTGCTGGCTGTCCCGGGGGACGACCCCCGGGACCCCCTGCTGCGCTACGCGCCCCGCCGCGCGATAACCAGCTGGTAGGAACCGGCATGCCCTCGCTGTAGCCGGAGGCGCTTTGCACCCCGACAACGGCGCGATCGGCGAACTCGGCCAGGTCCCGCGCCCCCGCGTAGGTGCACGACGAGCGCAGCCCGGCCACGATCATGTCGATCAGATCCTCCACGCCGGGACGCACAGGGTCCAGGTACATACGCGCCGAGGAGATGCCCTCCTCGAAGAGTTCCTTTCGCGCCCGCTCGAACGGGGAGTCGCTGGCCGAGCGGAGGCGCACCGCGCGTGCCGAGGCCATCCCGAAACTCTCCTTGTACAGCCGTCCGTCGGGGGAGCGGAACGTGTCGCCGGGAGACTCGTAGGTACCGGCGAACCACGACCCGATCATCACGTTCGAGGCACCCGCGGCCAGACCCAGCGCCACGTCCCGAGGGTGCCTGACCCCGCCGTCGGCCCAGACGAACGCGCCGAGCCGCCTGGCCTCGGCGGCGCACTCCAGCACCGCGGAGAACTGGGGCCGGCCCACGCCGGTCATCATCCGGGTCGTGCACATCGCGCCGGGTCCCACGCCGACCTTGACGATGTCAGCTCCCGCCGCGACCAGGTCGGCGACTCCGGCGGCGGTGACGACATTCCCCGCCGCGACCGGGACCGAAGGCGCCAGCGCTCGCACCGCCTGCAGCGCGCAGACCATCTTCTGCTGGTGCCCGTGCGCGGTGTCGACCACGAGGACGTCCGCGCCCGCGTCGAGCAGCAGCTTGGCCTTGGCCGCCACGTCACCGTTGACGCCGAGGGCGGCGCCTACCCGCAGCCGCCGCGAGCCATCGACGGCCGGGGAGTACAAGGTCGCGCGGAGCGCCCCGGTCCTGGTCATGATGCCAAGACAACGGCCGTCGCCGTCCAGCACCGGCGCCAGCCGGTGTCGTCCGTCGTGCAGGAGCGAGAACGCCTGCTCCGGCGGCGTTCCGGCCGGCAGCGTGAACGGGTCGGCCGACATCACCTGACTGAGCTGGGTGAACCTGTCCACCCCCAGGCAGTCGGCCTCGGTGACGACGCCGACCGGGCGACCGTCCTCGACCACTACCACGGCGTTGTGGGCTCGCTTGGGTAGCAGGCTCAGCGCGTCGCCCGCGGTATCGGTCGGACCAAGCATCAGCGCGGTCTCGACCACCAGGTCCCGCGACTTCACCCAGGCAATCACGTCCGCGACGACGTCGGCCGGAATGTCCTGAGGCAAGATCGCGAGGCCGCCGCGGCGCGCCATCGTCTCGGCCATCCTGCGCCCGGAGACCGCCGTCATGTTGGCGGTCACGATCGGTATGGTGGCCCCGCTGCCGTCGGAGGTAGCCAGGTCGACGTCCAGCCGCGAGCCGACGGCCGACCGGCCGGGCACCATGAAGACGTCGCTATAGGTCAGGTCGTGGCCCGGAGGTGTCTCGTTGAGAAATCGCACGTAGAGATTCTTCCCGATGCACGCGGGTGCTATCGCCCCGTCAAGGGCGGGCCGGGCCGGGTAGGCGAGCCTTCGCGATCAGGAAACGTTGAGGCCGAACGCGGCGAACATGATGTCCGCGATCCGATCGGCCATCTCTTCTTCCGGCAGCCCGACTTCCGCGCTGATCAGGTAGTTCACCCGCTCGAGCATCATCAGGCAGGCCAGAGCGGTCAGCTCGGCGTGCTCCTGGTGCTTCCCGGCCGCCTGCGCCGCGGCGGTCATGCCGGTCGTCATGGCCTCGGCGATGCTGAACAGCAGCCGCAGGCCGTCACCGAACACCTCCTCCGGCACCAGGTCCGCCTGGCTGAGGATGCGGATCACGGTCGCGTGCGCGGCGTAAGCCCGGAAAAACTTCCTGACCCACTGGCGCAAGACGGACAGCCCGGTCTCGTCGCTGGTAACGACGGGGAAATCGCCTGCCACGATCTCCATGTCGTGCAGCGCGTCTTTGAGCAGCGCCTTGAACAGATCTTCCTTGTTGGAGAAGTACAGGTAGAACGTGCCGTGCGAGATGCCGGCCCGGCGGACCACGTCATCGACGCGGACGCCGTGAAAGCCGCGGTTCTCGAACTCCACCATGCCCGCCTCGAGCAGCCTGCGGACGGTCTCCCTGCCCTGCGCGCGCAGTTCGCGGTCCTGGGCCGGGGTTCCGCCGCCCAGCGACGGCCTGGCGAACTGCTTGCGCGGCGGCCGCGCGGGGCCGCGGGGCGCGGCGCTGGCGGAGCCGCGGCTTGCCTCCTGGTTCATAGCAAGAGATTAGCCGTCCGGACCGCAACTGCTGCACATTCGGCCAATGAGGGGGCCTCCTCCCAGTTGGCCGCTGCCGCCCATCCGGCCAGGGCCGGGCCGGCCGCGGGCGCTGCTACTCTTCCAGCGGTGAGCAGGAATGGCCGTGAATGTCCGCTGAGGTACTGAGCCGGCGAGCGCTCAACCGGGCTCTGCTCAGCCGACAGCTGCTGTTGGAGCGTTCCGAGCTGCCCCCGGAAGATGCCGGCGCCCGGCAGGCCAGAGTGATCCAGGCCATCGAGCATCTGGTCGGGTTGCAGGCACAGGCGCCATTCCCGCCCTACTACGGCCTGTGGTCGCGGCTCGGAGGGTTCCGGCCAGACGACCTCGCCGCGCTGATCACCGACCGGAGCGTGGTCAGGATCGCGTTGATGCGCGGGACCATCCATCTGGTATCCGCGCGCGACTGCCTGCCGCTGCGGCGGATGGTCCAGCCGGTAATAGAGCGCGGCATGCGCAACGCGTACGGCAGGCAGCTGGCGGGCGTGGACCCCGCGGAGCTGGCCGCGGCCGGACGGATCCTGGTGGATTCCGAGCCGATGACGTTCAGCCAGCTCGGCCACGCGCTGGCTGAGCGCTGGCCGGATCATCCGCCCGCCGCGCTGGCGCAGGGCGTCCGCGCGTTCGTGCCGCTCGTGCAGGTCCCGCCGCGGGCCGTCTGGGGCCGGGCCGGGCAGTCGCGGCACACCTCGGCAGAACGCTGGCTCGGCCACCGCGTGCGTACGGTCGAAGCGGCGCCGGCCGACCTTGCCGGCCTGGTGACCCGGTACCTCGGCGCGTTCGGTCCGGCGACGGTCAGGGACGTCCAGGCGTGGTGCGGACTGACCGGGCTCAAGGCGGTGATGGAGCAGCTCCGGCCGTCCCTGGCGACCTTCACCGACGAGCAGGGAGCCGAGCTGTTCGACCTGCCGTCGGCGCCGCGGCCCGGCGGTGACGTGCCCGCGCCGGTCCGGCTCGTCGCCGAGTTTGACAACCTGATGCTGTCGCACGCAGACCGTTCTCGCGTGGTCAGCGCCGCGAACCTCAGCCGGTTCTACGCCGCCAACGGTATCTTCCCCGGCTCGGTCCTGATCGACGGCTTTGTCGCCGGGACCTGGCGGCTCGGCCGGGACAAGACCGCCGCGACGCTGACCATAGAGCTGTTCGCCCCGGTCAGGGACTGGTCCTCGCTGGTCGAGGAGGCCGGGCGCATGCTCGCGTTCTGCGCGCCGGACGCATCACACGACGTCCGTTTCACGCCTGTCGCCTGAGCCGGCCCGGATTCAGCGTTCCGCGAGGCGCTGGCCAACCTGCTCGGCGACCGCGATGACCGGCACGTGCCCGGGTTGTCCGGCATGACCACGCCAGGGATGGCAGCGATGGTGAAAATCTCTCTAAGATGCCGTTAGATCTCTTTAGATCTCGTTTGGGGGTTTCTGTTGGCGTATGCGGCCTTATATCGTCAAAGACACTGTGCTGCCGTTGTCCCTGCGTCGTGCCGCCGTCACGGCCTTCGTCGCCGCCGCGACGTGCGCCAGCGTAACCGGATTCGCGGCTCCGGCGGCTGACGCCGCCAGCGTTTCCCCTGCTTCCGGTCAGCCTCATCCGCGTGTCTCATCCGCCTCGGTACCCGCCTCAGCGCAGGCTCCGGCGTCTTCCGGGTCTCGCGGGACTGCGACTCGGCAGGAGTTCGTACCGGACCTGATCGCAGCGGTACCGGGCGGTGTCACCGCCACGCAGCTGGCCAAGATCAGAAAGCTGAGCGGGGTACAGGCGGTGCTGCCCGTTGACGGCGGCAAGATAACGGTCAACGGCCAAAGCGCCAACGTGCTCGGCGTCTCGGCTCAGGGTTTCAGGCCCTGGACGCCGCTGGCCACCGCCGCCTCGGCCGCGGTCTGGTCGGCCCTGGATAAGGGCGAGCTCATCAGCACCGCCGCGGCGGCCCGCAAGCTCCACCTGGCCGCCGGGAAATCGTACCCGGTATCCGCCGCCATCCTGGGGCAGATCCGGTTCGGCGGGGCCACCGCGCTCAGCGTGCCCGGTGCGGACGCGATCGTGAACCTGGCGAGGTCCGCGCAGCTCGGACTGGCGAAGAACTTCGCCGTCCTGATCAGCGCGCCGAAGGCGAACCTGAAAACGCTGACCACCCGGGTCAAGTCGATCGTCGGCGCGCACGGCCAGGTAGTGAACCTGGTGTCGTACACCTTGATCACGGAGAGCAGGCAACCAGTGGCGACCGTTGTCCCGACTGGCGCGCCAGCCAACTACCTGGAGCTGTTCCAGCAGTCGGCCAAGCTCTACTGCCCGGGCTTGCCGTGGGAGGTGCTGGCCGCGATCGGCCAGATCGAGAGCGGCGACGGCGCTAACGACGGCCCGTCAAGCGCGGGCGCGCGCGGCCCGATGCAGTTCATGCCGGCCACCTGGGCGATCTGGGGCATTACCGCGACCGCGTTCAGCCAGACGGGCGCTCCGGACATCATGAACCCGTATGACGCCGTGCCGTCGGCCGCGCGCCTGCTGTGCGCCGACGGCGGCGGAAACAGCGCCACGCTTCCTGCGGCGATCTTCGACTACAACCACGCGACCTGGTACGTCGACGAGGTGCTCGCCTTGGCGAACGAGTACGCCCAGAACAACCCGTCCTGACGGACTGCCCCTGGGGAAGCGCCGCGTGCCACGATATCGGGCCGCGCATACCGCAGCTCCAAGCGCATAGCAGCCCGCCGGCCCTGGTTGGATGAAGGCATGTCGGCCTACGACGCGTTCCTGCTTGTGTCGTTCGGCGGCCCGGAGGGCCCCGATGACGTAATGCCGTTTCTGGAGAACGTCACCCGCGGCCGCGGCGTCCCGCCGGAACGGCTCGCGCGCGTGGCCGAGCACTACTACGCGTTCGGCGGGGTGAGCCCGATCAACCAGCAGTGCCGGGACATGCTCGCCGCGGTCCGGGACGATTTCGCGGCGAGCGGCCTGGCCCTTCCCCTCTACTGGGGGAACAGGAACTGGGCACCCTACCTCGCTGGCACGGTGCGCGCCATGGCCGACGACGGTGTCCGGCGGGCGGTCGCCTTCGTGACCTCCGCGTACAGCTCCTACTCAAGCTGCCGGCAGTACCTGGAGGACATCGAGCGGGCCCGTGCCGCCGCCGGGCCCGATGCCCCGAAGATCGACAAGATCAGGCGCTTCTTCAACCATCCAGGCTTTATCGAGCCGTTCGCAGACAATGCGCGCGCGGCGCTGGCCACCCTTCCCGCCCAGGTTCGCGGGGACGCCCACCTCGTGTTCACCGCGCACAGCATCCCGGTCGCGATGGCCGATTCCAGCGGCCCGCAACGGGAGAACGGGGACACCGGAAGCGGGGGCAGGTACGTCGCCGAGCTGACCGAGGCCGCCCGCCTTATTGCCGAACGGATCCCTGGTGGCAGTCATCCGTGGTCGCTGGCCTACCAGAGCAGGAGCGGACCGCCGTCGCAGCCCTGGCTGGAACCTGACGTGCGCGATCATCTAGGCGAGCTGGCCAAGTCAGGGATCACCGCCGTCGTGATGATCCCGGTGGGATTCGTGTCCGATCACATGGAGGTCCGGCACGACCTCGACGTCGAGGCGGCGCAGACCGCGGATGCCCTGGGGCTCGCGTTCGCGCGCGCCGCCACGCCCGCTGCGCATCCGCGCTTCGCGTCGATGATCACCGAGCTGGTACGAGAACGCCTCCGGCTGCCGGATGAACCGCGGCCGGATCATTCAGGGCCGGACCGCGTGCGAGCCGCCTTGGGGACCATGGGAGTGCCGAGCCAGACGTGCCCAGCGGACTGCTGCGGCGGGACCCGGTGATCGATCCCGAGGCGCTGCTGGCCATCGCGGTGGACGCGGCGCGGGAGGCGGGCCAGCTGCTGGCCTCGTGGCGAGGTGACGAGCGTCCCGAAGTCATCGACACCAAGTCGAGTCCGACCGACGTGGTTACGGAGATGGACCGCCGGTCCGAGGCCCTGATCACCCGGCGCATCGGCGCCGTTCGTCCCGGCGACGCGGTCCTCGGCGAAGAAGGCGGCCAGACCACCGCCGGCCCGGCCGGCTCCGGCGGCCCGGGGGGACGTGGTGATCAGGGCCGGGTGCGCTGGGTGGTGGATCCTCTGGACGGGACCGTCAACTACCTCTACGGGCTGCCCGACTGGGCGGTATCCATCGCCGCCGAAGTAGACGGCATCGTGCTGGCCGGGGTGGTGGAGGTTCCCCGTTACGGTGAGACGTTCACCGCGGTGGCCGGCCAGGGCGCCTGGCTGCACAGGGACGCGAACCCCGGGACCCTCACGACCCGCAGGACCGCCGTCTCGCTGCGCTGTACCCGCGGCGTCGCGCTGGGCCAGGCGCTGGTGGCTACTGGATTCGGATACGACTCGGGGCGCCGGCGGGTGCAGGGAGAGGTCGTGGCGGCGTTGCTGCCGCACGTGCGAGACATCCGGCGTGGCGGCTCCGCGGCCGTCGACTTGTGCTCGGTGGCGGCCGGCCGGATGGACGCCTACTTCGAGCGCGGCCTGAACTACTGGGACTACGCGGCAGGCGGCCTGATCGCGCGCGAGGCCGGCGCGGTGGTCGGCGGGTTGTCCGGCCGGGCGGAGAGTACGTCCATGGCGGTTGCCGCCGGCCCCGATTTGTACCAGCAGCTGGACGCCTTCCTCGCCAGGCTGGACCCGGAACGCGATGGTTTATCCCCGGGGGCTGTGATTCCCCGGGGGTGACCCCCCGGTGACCCCCCTGCCTGGGGGGAAGCCTTTCCCCCAGGCCCCCTCGGCCCTCGGCCCTCGGCCCTCGGCTCGGCCCGGAGCTCGTGGGGTCCCAAACCCTGGATCCCAGGCTCCTCGGCAGGCTCTTCGGTCCCGCAAGGCTCTTTTGCCGGCGCGCCGCGTGTGCGCTGGGCGCGAACGTGACAGAATTCCCCGCCGGAATCGGGCACAACTACGGCCTTGAAAGCGTTACACCCGCGCAGCGACTGCGCACTACGGATGAAGGGGGATGGAGTACTCAGATGGCTACCGATTACGACAGCCCGCGGAAGACGGACGACGACCTGACTGAGGACAGCCTTCAGGAGCTTCAGGCGCGCCGGATGGACAAGTCATCGAGCACTATCGATCTTGACCCCGACGATGTTGCCGAGTCCCTGGAGTTGCCGGGGGCGGACTTGTCGAACGAGGAGCTCTCGTTCCGAGTGATACCGCGTCAGGCGGATGAGTTCACGTGTTCCCGGTGCTTCCTTGTGCACCACCGGAGTCAGCTTGCCGAAGACCGCAATGGCCAGCTTGTCTGCCGGGAGTGCGCGGCTTAACCGTCCGCGGTCTTGGCTAGCTCGCGGTCCGGGCCGCCGCGCTTACCGCGCGTCGCAACCCGGATAGCGAGCAGCCTCGCCGTTCCGAGGGTAACGCCGGTCAGGATGGCCCAGCCGAGCGCCTCGGGCAGCGCTACCTGAGGATCTGATGGATGGGTGGGAGGTTCTTTGCCAGTGGCCTTGGTCCAAACGAACGTGACTACCTGGCGCGCGGCCAGGCTGGCCGCCGTAGCCGCCAGCCCGGCGACGATCCCATCTGCCGCCGAGAACTCCGCAAGTCCCTCCCAGAGCCACAAGTTGCGGCTCCGGCGCTTCTCTGCCATCCCACCCGCCTCCTTCTAGTCCCGTCCGCGCAATAATGCCACTGGCTCGTGGCCGGCTTGCGCCCGGCACCTGTCTATGGCCGCGGCCAGCTCCGCGGGGTGCCTGGTGCCGATCAGCCAGTAAGGGACCGAAGAGGCTCTGGAGCTCGCGCGGGATCCTTGATCCCCTGGTCCGGCCGCCTGGTGCAGGGCTACGTACACCGATTCCTTGAGGTAGGGTCGCAGGTACAGGTGCGCTGCCGGGTCGGCCCGCGGGCCGCGCAGCCGCGTCGACTGCTTTTCGTCGAGGGCGACCACCTCGCTGACGGCCGTCAGCGGCAACACGGCGCCTCCCGCCCGCAGCGTCCCGCCGCCGACCTCGACGCTGCCCCGGCTGAGGGCGATCAGCATCGCCGCGAAACCCACGGCGAGGCCGCCGAAGATGATGATCGGCCACGGCCAAGGGAGGCCGGCGAACAGCGTGCCGCCGAGGAGTAGGACAGTTGGGACGGCAAGCAGCCACCAGGCGAGCGGTACGCGCAGCCGTTCGCGATATTCGCGCATGCAGTCGAGGGTAGTTGGTCAGATGGAGTCGTGGCGGGGGCGGGGACGACGGGTCGGCCGCGAGGCGATCGGGCGGCTCACGGCGGCCGGGCGGCCGCCCGGGGATCCGGGCGGTGATGGGCACGAGAGCGGCCCGGACGCAACGAGCGGCAAGAGCGGCGGCGCCGGACCGATCCGAGCTGACGGCGGCGGCGGAGCGATCACGGCCGACGATGTGGCCGACCGTACTGCGCTGGCCGGCGAGCGCAATGGCCTCGGCAGGCCGGACGGTCCCGGCGGGCCGGACGGTCCCGGCGAGAACAGCAGTCCGGGGGAGCCGAACGACCGCGGCGAATCGAAAGGTACCGCCACCGTGGCGAGCGAGAACGGTTCGGTGGTCGTAGCCGGCGACCGGACCGGAACGGTCGTCGTGGCGGCCGGGCGGAGCGCCCGGCGGCGGAACGTGCCGGAGCAGATGCGGGTGCCGAGCTGGCTGCAGACCGGTGCCGCGTGGTCCTGGCGGCTGGTGCTCATTGCCGTCGCCTTGTACATTATCGCGCGCGTGATCGGCGTGCTGTACATCGTCGTCGTGCCGTGCACGGCGGCACTGCTGCTCACCGCCCTGCTGCAGCCGCTGACGGCGAGGTTGCGCCGCGCCGGCCTGCCGAGCCTCGCGGCGACCTGGTGCACCTTGCTCATCGTGGCCGTGGTCCTCGTCGGGATAGGCCTGCTCGTCACCAACCGGGTAAGCGCGGACTATCCGACCCTGGTGAGCGAGGTGCGGCATACCACCACGCGGGTGGAGTCGTGGCTGGCCGGCCCGCCGTTCCACATCAAGAACAGCGACGTCAAGCACGCCCTGAACGAAATCCCCGGCTACCTGAGCAGGCACAAGTCAGTTATCGCAGGGACGGTGCTGACCGGCGGGAAGATCGCCGCCGAGTTCTTCGGCGGCCTGGTCTTGATGCTGTTCGTCATGTTCTTCCTGATCAAGGACGGGGAGCGGATCTGGACCTGGCTGTTGAGCGCGATGCCGGCCCAGACCGCCCAACGCGTGAACCGCGCCGGGCAGGCCTCGTGGCTGGCGCTCGTGTACTACATGCGCGGCACGGTCGCGGTGGCCGCGATCCACGCGCTGGTGATCGGCATCACCCTTTCGATCATGGGCGTGCCGCTGGTCATACCGCTGGCGATCATCGTGTTCCTGGCCGCTTTCGTGCCGTTGGTCGGGCTCTTGTTCGCCGGAGCGCTGGCCATCCTGGTGACGGTGGCCACCAAGGGCTGGGTGGATGCCCTCATCCTGCTATGCGTGCTGATTGTCGAGGACCAGCTGGAAGGTCACCTGCTCCAGCCGCAGGTAGTCGGGCGAGCGGTACGGCTCCACCCGCTCGCGATCATCCTGGCCCTGGCGGTCGGCGCGGTAGTCGCGGGCATCGCCGGCGCCGTAGTGGCCGTGCCGATCGTCGCCGTGATCACCAAGGCCGTGCCGGAGCTGCGGCGGAACCCGTCCGATACCGATGACCCGTGACACGGCGCCTATGATGCGACAGTCCGCGGATGCCGCGCTATCCTCACCGTGCGTGCGAGCCGAAGGAGCCCTCGTTGCCCGATCCCGAACCCGACGTGCTCATTAAGCGCCTGGATGCCGGCGTCCCGCTGCCGGCCTATGCCCATCCCGGGGACGCGGGCGCCGACCTAACGGCCGCCGAGGATATCGAGCTGGCCCCGGGCGAGCGCGCGCTGGTGCGGACCGGACTGGCGATCGCCCTGCCCGCCGGGTACGCGGCGTTTGTCCACCCCCGCTCCGGTCTCGCCGCGAATTACGGAGTGACGCTGGTGAACGCGCCGGGGACGGTTGACGCGGGCTACCGGGGCGAGATCAAGGTGACGCTGCTGAACACGGACCGACTCCGCCCGGTTAGCTTCAAGCGGGGAGACAGGATCGCGCAGCTCGTCATCCAGCGGGTCGAGCGGGCCGTGTTCCATGAGGTTGAGGCCCTGCCGGGATCGGCGCGCGGCGACGGCGGCTTCGGCTCGACGGGTTAACCTCGACGGGTTAACAGAGAGGGAGTGTGACAGTGTTTCGTCGGCGTCGTCAAGCTGACGTTGGCCAGGACCGGGCTGAAGGACCCGAAGAAGATCAGGGACCTTACGACGAGCTCGGCGGCGAGGAGCCGTCCGACGAGTCGGCCGAGGCCGGACCGCCCGCGGGCGTGCCGCGGGCGGAGGGCGGGCCCTGGGACGCCGGAGAGCCGTATCCGGTACGGGACCGGGTTGACCTCGGCAGCCTGCTCGTGCCGGTCGGCCCGGACCATGAGATCCAGCTTGTTATGGCCGAGCAGCACGGTGCCTGGGTAACGGTCAAGCACGGGGAAAGCGAGATGCAGGTCCAGGCGTTCGCCGCGGCGCGGCGAGGCGCGTTGTGGGACGACGTCCGGGCCGAGATCGCGGCCGAGGTGCTTGGCGCGGGCGGACGGAGCCAGGAGACGCCCGGATTGTTCGGCGTCGAGCTGCTCGCTCAGGTACCCGAGGAGCCCGGACAGCCAGAGAAGGGGCCTGGGGAGGTGGGTGGGCTGCGACTCGTCCGGTTCGCCGGGATCGACGGCCCCCGCTGGTTCCTGCGCGGTCTGTTCACCGGCCCGGCGGCCGTCGGCGGCGAGGCTGCGAGCGTGCTCGAGGACGTATTCAGGGACATCGTGGTGGTACGCGGCGAGCACCCCGTGCCGCCGCGGGACATCCTCGAACTGCGGCTGCCCCCCGAAGCGCGGCAGGCGTTCGAAGAACAGGCGGCCGCGGCGCAGGAGAACAAGTTCCGCACCGACCTGAACCCCTTCGAGCGCGGCCCGGAGTTCACCGAGACTCGTTAGCGTTCAGCAACCGCGCGAGGTCCTCCTCGACATCCTCGCTGGTCACGAAGAACAGCTCATCGCCGATCTGGAGCGGATCGTCCGGATGCGGGACCAGGACACGGCCCTCGCGCAAGATGGCGACCAGAGCGGTATCCGCCGGCCAGTCGATCCCGCCGACGCGCTGGCCGACGAGCGGTGCCTCGGCGGGCATGGTCAGCTCGACCAGGCTGGCTTCGCTTTGCCCGAACGTCATCAGCCGCACCAGGTCACCGACGCTGACCGCCTCCTCGACCAGCGCCGAGAGCAGCCTCGGGGTGGAGACCGCGACGTCGACGCCCCAGGACTCGTTGTACAGCCACTCATTTCCCGGGTGATTCACCCTCGCCACCACCCGGGGCACCCCGTACTCGGTCTTGGCCAGCAACGACACGACCAGGTTCACCTTGTCGTCGCCCGTCGCCGCGACCACCACGTTGCACCGGTGCAGCGCGGCATCGTCGAGGGAGCTGATCTCGCACGCGTCGGCGAGCAGCCATTCGGCCCGGGGCACGCTCTCCACCGCGATCGCCTTCGGGTCGTTGTCGATGAGCAGCACCTCGTGCCCGTTGTCCAGGAGCTCGCTGGCGATGGATCGGCCTACCGCGCCGGCTCCCGCTATCGCGACTCGCATCAGCGTCCTCCTCCCCGGCTGGCGAAGGCCGCGGCGATACGGATCATGTCGTCTTCCCTGGCGACGACGTGGACCACGTCCCCTTCCTGCAGGACCGTCCCGCCATCTGGTACGAACGCCTGGCCGAGCCGGTCGACGAAGGCGATCCGCGTCTGGGTGCTGGCCTCGAGCGCTTTCACCTGGTCGCCGATCCAGTGTGGCGCGAAGTCGACCTCGGCCAGCACGATCTTCCCGGTGGGATCCCGCCACAGTGGCTCGGCGCCGTCCGGGAGCAGCTTGCGCAGCATCTGGTCGGCGGTCCAGCGCACCGTGGCCACGGTAGGGATGCCCAGGCGCTCGTAGACCTCGGCCCGCCGGGGGTCATAGATCCTGGCCGCGACCCGCTGGACGCCGAACGTCTCCCGCACCACCCTGGCCGCGATGATGTTCGAGTTGTCGCCGCTGCTCACCGCCGCGAAGGCGTCGGCGCGCTCGATGCCGGCCTGAATCAGCACGGCCCTGTCGAAGCCGATGCCAGTGATCGTGTCGCCCTTGAAGGCCGATCCGAGCCTGCGGAACGCCTCCGGGTCCCTGTCGATGACCGCGATGCCGTTACCCCGGTCCTCAAGGATGTGGGCGAGCGTCGACCCGACCCGCCCGCAGCCCATGATCACGATGTGCACGAACGTCCCTCCACGATGAGCGGGGTTCCCCGATCGGGGCCGCCTCGCCAAAGTTATGCCCTCACATGCGAGAATGCGACCCCATGAATTACCAGCCCGGTCAGGTCATCGACGTGACCGCGGGAAGCGTCGCGCACGGCGGATGGTGCGTCGCCCGGCCGGACGACGGGCCCGTCGTGTTCGTGCGGCACGCCCTGCCGGGCGAGCGGGTCCGCGCGCGCGTCACCGAGGTCACCACCCGCTTCGCGCGCGCCGAGGCGGTGGAGATCCTGACCGCATCGCCCGACCGGGTCCGGCCGCCCTGCCCGTACGCCGGTCCCGGTCGCTGCGGCGGCTGCGACTGGCAACATGCCGCGCTGCCCGCCCAGCGGTCGCTCAAGGCCGCGGTGATCCGCGAGCAGCTCAGCCGCGTCGCGGGCCTCGACCGTGAGGTAACCGTGGAACCGCTGCCCGGCGACGCCGACAGCGGGCAGAGCTGGGGGACGGGGACGCGGGCGGGAGGCGGGGCAGGCCTGGGCTGGCGGACGCGGGTGCAGTTCTCGGTGCGGGACGACGGCGTGGCCGGGCTGCGCGCGCACCGCTCGCACCGCGTGATCGACGTGGGCGAGTGCCTGATCGCCCACCCCGCGATCACCGACCTCGACGTCACGGGCCGCCGGTGGCCCGGGATGGCCTCGGTCGAGGCGCTCGTAGGCACCGGGCCCGGCGAAACCGCCGTGATCGTCTCGCCGGGCCGGACGAGGCAGAGCGCTGGCCGTTCGGTATCAATCGAGAAGATTACGGCGGGTTCGGTGCTCCGCCGCGCGGGGCACAGCCTGACCCCCATGCGCGGCCGTTCCTACCTGACCGAGCGGGCGGCGGGGCGGTCCTGGCGGGTCAGCGCGGGCGTGTTCTGGCAGGTGCATCCGGCCGCGGCGGACGTGCTGACCGGTGCCGTCCTGGCCGGTCTCCGGCCGGCCGCCGGCGATGTAGCGCTCGACCTGTATTGCGGTGCCGGGCTGTTCGCCGGGGTGCTCGCCCCTGCGGTCGGGCCGTCCGGGACGGTAATCGGCGTTGAGTCCGACCACGCCGCGGTACGTGACGCGCGGCACAACCTGCGAGAGTGGCCCTGGGCGCAGGTGCGAAAGGGTGACGTGGCCGCGGTGCTACGCCGCGGCGGTCTCCCGCCTGCCCGCCTCGTCGTGGCCGACCCGCCCCGGTCCGGGCTGGCCAGAGACGTCATCGGCTACCTCAGCGCCGCGCAGCACGCGGCGGGGCGGTTGGCGTACGTGTCCTGCGATCCGGCGACGCTCGCCCGCGACATCGGACTGCTCACCGCGCGCGGATGGACCCTGGACGGCCTGCGCGCGTTCGACGCTTTCCCGATGACCCACCACGTGGAGTGCGTCGCCACGCTCGCCGCGACCGGGTGACGGCCGGGTCGGCCGTGCCCAGAGCCCGGACGGATCAGGAACCGGGCTGGGCGGGCGCCACGGTGCCCGGCGTTCCGGTGACGTAGTAGCCGAGGCCCGGGATCCGGGTCAGCAGGCCCTCGTCTTCCAGCGTGCGCAGCGCCTTGGCGCACGTCTGCCGCGCGTGCCCGTACTCCTGGCTGAGAGTCGTGATGGACGGCGTGGGCATGCCGGGCGCGAGGGTCCCCTCGGCGATCTGCCGGCGCAGCAGCGCGGCCAGCCTCACGTACGCTCTTGGGTCCGATTCGCCGCTTATCGACACTCTTGTACCGTACTCGATTGGCAATATTGCCAATCGCAACGCTTCGACACTAGTCGAGATTAGACGAGTGACCTGATTGTGGGTTAACGTCGGAATCCGTCAGGGCCGGCAGGGTCCCTGGAACGACGCGGAGCCACAATCCGGGGCAGGTCATGATCTTGTACTCGTGGACGGCGCTCAGCGGCACCTCCGCACCGTCGGTCGTCGCCCTGGGCATCACCGACGACCGCGCCAGCGCCCTACGAGCGGGCGAGGAAAGCATCAGCAGCGGCCAGGCCACGGTGGTCATCATCGAGGCCGTGCGCCCCGCGATGGCGCCGCGTACCCTGGCTCCGTGCTACGTGCGGACCGGCGCGGGCTGGCGGGGCCAGCGCACACGCACCGGTGCAGTGTCGTGGGACAGGTTCTTCGTGCCGGGTGATCCAGGCGATCCGGTGCCCCCTGGCAGGATGGGACCATGAGACTCCCGATCTTCACCGAACCGCAGCAGGGCGCCGACTACCAGACCCTGCGGAAGGTGGCGCTGACCGCAGAGGAACTCGGATTCGAAGCCTTCTTCAGGTCCGATCACTACCTGAAGATGGGCAGCGTCTCCGGGCGGCCAGGACCGACCGACAGCTGGGCCACGCTGGCGGCGCTGGCCGTCGAGACCAGTCGCATCAGGCTCGGGACGCTGATGACCGCGGCCACGTTCCGGTTGCCCGGGCCGCTCGCGATCACGGTGGCTCAGGTGGACCAGATGAGCGGCGGCCGGGTCGAATTCGGCCTGGGCACCGGCTGGTTCGAGGGCGAGCATGCCGCGTACGGGATACCGTTCCCGGATGTCGCCGAGCGCTTCGACCGGTTCGAGGAGCAGCTCGCGATCATCACCGGGCTGTGGGCCACCCCGGCAGGCCAGACGTTCTCCTTCAACGGGGCCCATTACCAGCTGGCGGACTCGCCGGCCCTGCCCAAGCCCGTCCAGCGGCCCCGCCCGCCGGTCCTAGTCGGCGGCGGAGGCAGGCGCCGGACGCCGCAGCTAGCGGCCAGGTTCGCCGACGAGTTCAACGTGGCGTTCCGGTCAGTGCAGGATTCGGCGGACGGGCTCGCGCGGGTCCGTGAGGCATGCGAGGCCGTCGGGCGCAATCCCGCGTCGATGACCTACTCGGTCGCGCAGACGGTGTGCTGCGGGAAGGACGAGGCCGAATTCCGCCGCCGGGCGGCCGCGATCGGCCGGGAACCCGACGACATGCGCGTGAATGGTATCGGCGGGACACCCACGGAGGTCGCGGCCAAGATAGCGGAGTTCGCCGCGATCGGGGCCGAACGCGTCTACCTGCAGGTGCTCGATCTTAGCGACCTGGATCACCTGGAGCTGATCGCGTCCGACGTGGTGCCGCAGGTGTAACCACGGCCAGGCGCGGCCGGGGGGTCGAAAGTCAGCTGAAGGCGCGACGGGCGGCGGCCGCGCCGGCGGCGCTGACGGCCTGGTAGCCGTAGGTACCGTGGTCGCGCAGTTCGGTGGCGGCATTCACCAGGGCGCCGAGCGCGGCGAACGCGAACGAACCGCCCACCGAGATCCGGCTCGCGCCCGCCTCGGCCAGCTCGGGCACGGTCGGCGCGCCGCTGACGGCGAGCACGTTGACCGGGCGGTCGACTTCGCGGATCAGCTGGCGGATGTCCTCCAGGTCGCGCAGGCCAGGAGCGTAGAGAACGTCGGCGCCGGCGGCCTGGTACGCCTGCAGCCTGGTGATCGTGTCGGCCAGGTCGGGCCGCCCGTGCAGGTAGTTCTCGGCCCGGGCGGTGAGCACGAAGCGGACCGGGCCCGCGTGCGCGGCCTCGGCTGCCGCCGCGACACGCTCGGCCGCGAACCTCAGGTCGTATATGCCGTCATCGTCCCGGCGGCTGAAGTCCTCCACCGAGCCGCCCGCGAGGCCGACCTCTTTGGCCAGCCCGACGGTCTCCGCCACGCCCGCCGGCTCATCGGCGAAGGCATTCTCCAGGTCGGCCGACACCGGCAAGTCGGTCGCCGCGACGATGATCGCGGCGTGCACCAGGGCTTCCTCTCTGCTCACCGAGCCGTCGTTGCGGCCCAGCGTGGCGGCGAAGCCGGAGCTCGTGGTGGCGAGAGCCTCGAATCCCAACGACGCGAGCAGTTTCGCCGAGCCGAGGTCCCAGGGGTTCGGCAGCAGCAGGGGCTCGCCGGCCCGGTGCAGGGAAAGAAACCGGCTCGCCTTATCCGCCTGAGTGGTCATGGGCATAACGTATCGCCCGCGACGCGGGTCGTCCGGCTGCGGCTCGCGGTCCGGAAAAAGGCCAGGTCAGTTGGGTGAGCGACACCGGGGAACCGAGTCGGGTTCGGTAGGCAAGTCGTAATGGGCGGACCTGCCCGTATGGCTTGCGGGCCGGTAACCACGATGCGATCGTTGAGCGGTGCGCTCTGATACCGCCACCGCCGGGAGGGTGCGGCTAGTCATCACCTTGTCGGTCGTGAGCGCGATGATGATCATGCTGGGCGCGATCCTCGTGGTCACCAGCACGGCCGTGCACCTGGTGGAGAGCCATCCGGCAGGCCGCGTGACCAGCCTGGGGGTGGCTCTGAGCGCCGCGGGCCTGGCGGTTGGCCTGGTCACGTTGCTGGTCTTCGCGTTCTCCCGGGTCGGCAGGGATGGCCGGCTTGCGGCAGGCCGTCACAAGCGCGCCGCGAAATCCTCGGAGCAAGGCCGCGAGCGGGGCCGGGCGGGCGCTCCTCAGTACGGTGGCGGGCAGCCACCGCGCGATCCCGGGGCTCGCCAGCGGCGACCGCCGGGCCGGGTGGCACCCCCGCCCTACCAGCCGGGGTCACGCCCCGCC
>JASIGD010000366.1 GCA_030045295.1 Streptosporangiaceae bacterium | reverse complement strand
GCTATCGGCCGACCAGGCCGCGCGCGCGCGCCAGCTCTACGATGAGCGCAGCCCGGACGGCAAGCGGGCGTGCACGGTCGCCGAGATCGCCGATCGGTTCGGGGTCACCCGCGCCACGATCTACCGCCACCTAGACAGCCCCGTCGCCGCGCCCGCCGCGGTGCGGACGCAGTACCAGGCGCGCCCGGGCCGGCGCGTGATCGTGGTCACCGACCTCGCCGACCTGCGCGGTCCGGCCGGCGGAACCGTCACGCTGCCGCTGCGGCTGTACTGGAGTCCGCCGGGCCGCGTGTTCGACCTGGACGACCCGTTCATCCTTCGGTCGATGTATCAGACCGTGCTCGGGGAAGCGGCCCGCCCGGAGGACCTGACCAGCCATCTGGATCGCGACACGCTGATCCGCGTCTGGCCGGACCTGCACCTGCCCAAGGGCGTGCGGCAGGCCTGGGAAGAGCACCACCCGGTGCTGCGCGCCGTCACGGCACCCGCCGCTTGATGCCGCTCGACGAACTGCACCGCAACGTCGCGGCCATCGCCCTGCGAGCGGCCGCGCGGCACGGGTTCGCGCTCGGAGGCGGCAACGCCCTGATTCAGTACAGCCTGATCAACAGGCTCACCGAAGACGTCGACCTGTTCACCGACCATGAAAACGGCGTGGAAGCTGCCGCCGAGGCGGTCGATGCCGCACTGCGCGAGGCCGGCTTCGAGGTTGAGCGGATCGACCAGAGCTCTGGGCTGGCCGATCTCTTCCCCGGTCTGGGCGAGGGACTGGCCGAGTGGATCATCACCGCGCCTGGCGGCAGGCAGATGGCCCTGCAGCTGGCCTATTTTGACCGCAGCCGCGGCCCGGTGACCATGGATATCGGCCCGGTGCTGGACCTGGAAGACGTGATCGGCGGCAAGGTATGCGCCCTGGCCAGCCGTTCCTACGAGCGTGATTACGTGGACACCGCCGCCGCCCTCGCACGCTACAGCGCCGGGCAGGTGATCGGGTTCGCGCGCCGTCTGGATCCGGGCCTGGATGACCGGGACTTCGCCGAGGCCGGGCAGCGGCTCGACCAGATGCCCGACGAGGCCTTCGCGCCCTTTGGCCTCGGACCGGGTGAGGTCGCCGTGCTGCGGGAAAGATTTGCGTCCTGGCCGCGGCCGTAGCGGCGCGAGGTGGCCATGCCATCCGGCGCCTCGCGGGCGGCGGCGCAGCGCCGCGGACCCGCTTCGGGTGCGGTTGACAGCGGCGGTTGCTACGCTGGAGTTCTCGACTGAACATTCGGTCGGTTTCTCGGTGCCGGGCCCCCTCCGGCCGCCGCGGTTGTCTCGGTGAGGAGTACTGGATGCAAGCGGACACGCGGCGCGGCCGGCCCGGCCACGACCTCGAGTCCGTGCTGCGCGGCGCGGTCAAGGTTTTCAACGACCGCGGGTATGACGGCACGAGCATGGAGGACCTGTCCCGCGAGCTCGGCATCACGAAGTCGGCGATCTATCACCACGTGGTCGGCAAGGAGGAGCTGCTCCGGCTGGCCGTGAGCCGGGCGCTGGACGGGCTGTTCGCCGTGCTGGACGACATCTCGGTGATGGACGCGCCGGCGATCACGCGGCTCGAGGAGCTGACGCGCCGCAGCGTGCTGCTGCTCGCGTCTGAACTGCCCTTCGTCACCCTGCTGCTGCGCGTCCGCGGGAACACCAGGGCAGAACGCCAGGCCCTCGCGCGGCGGCGCGAGTTCGATGCCGCCGTGGCGAGGCTGGTGACGCAGGCCCAGGGCGAGGGCGACCTCCGGCCGGACGTCGATCCCGGGACCATCTCCCGGCTCCTGTACGGAATGATCAACTCGGTGGTGGAGTGGTACCGGCCGCGTAGCGGGGACAGGCCCGGTGACCTGGCCGAGATCATCGTCGGGGTGGCCTTCGACGGCCTCCGGCTCAAGCGCTGAAGCGGTCACGGGTTCCGGCCGGACGCCGGGCCCGTCGAGAGCCATGCGCGCTACTGGTCGAAGTCGATGACGACGCGATCGGCCGCCGGGTGCGACTGGCAGGCGAGCGCGTACCCGGCGGCGACTTCGGCGGGCTCCAGGGCGTAGTTGGAGTCCATCTGCACCTTGCCCTCGACGACCTTGGCCCGGCAGGTGCCGCAGACTCCGTTCTTGCAGGCGAAGGGGGCATCCGGCCGGTAGCGGAGGGTCGCGTCGAGGATGGAGAAGCTGTCTTCGGGCAGGATGAAGCTCTGTGAGCGCCCGTCGAGCAGGACCGTTATCGACGCCCCGGAGCTTGGCTGTTCTTGTGCTACGGCGAAGGTGCGGTCCCCCGCTGCGGGCGGCGGGCCGACGAAGAAGAGCTCGCGGTGAATATGCTCGTCGTCGGCTCCGCGGGCGAGCAGCACCGCCCGGGCCACGTCGGTCATCGGCAGCGGGCCGCAGAGGAACCACTCGTCGACGTCGTCGGGGAGGACCAGGCAGTCCAGGATGCGCCCGAGCCGGTCGGCGTCGAGCCGGCCCGAGAGGATCTCCACGTCCAGGGCCTCCTCGTCGAGCACGTGGATCAGCTGGAACCGGTCCGGGTAGCGGTTCTTCAGGTCTTCGAGGTCCTCCAGGAACATGATGTTCAGGGTGGTCCGGTTGACGTAGACCAGAACGGCGCGGCTGCCGGGCTCGACTTCCAGCGCGGTGCTGAGGATGGACAGCACCGGGGTGATGCCCGAGCCGGCCGCGATGGCGCCGTACCGCTTGCGCTGGCTAGGGTGCAGCGCCGTGGAGAAGCTGCCGGTCGGGGTCATGATGTCGAGGACGTCGCCGGGGCGCAGATGCTCGGCTACGTAGCCGGAGAAAACGCCGCCCGGGATGCGCTTGACGCCGATCCGCAGGCGCCCGGAGGTCGCCGGGGCGCAGATCGAGTAGTTGCGCCGCACGTCGTCCCCGACCACGGGAGACCGTATGGACACGTGCTGCCCGGCCTGAAAGCGGAACTCCTCGCGCAGCTCAGGCGGGACGTCGAAGGTGACGGCCACGGCGTCGTCGGTGAGCCGCTCGACCGCCGCCACCTCGAGCGGGTGGAACACGGAATGCCGGCGCGCGGCGGGCATCATAGGGCCTTGAAGGAGTCGAATGGCTCGGCGCACGACCGGCAGGTCCACAGCGACTTGCAGGGCGTCGAACCGAAGCGGCTGACCTGTTTGGTGTCGGTCGAACCGCAGTGCGGGCAGCGGGCTGAGAGCAACAGCCGAACAGGGGCCGCGGCGCGAGCGGCAGGTCCGGGCGGCGCGATCCCGAACTCGCGCAGCTTGCTCCGCCCCGCCTGGCTCATCCAGTCGGTCGTCCACGGCGGGGACAGCACGGTACGGACGCGGACGGGGTCCGCGCCGAGCCGGCGCAGGGCGGCTTGCACATCGGCGGCGATCACCTCCGTCGCAGGGCAGCCCGTGTAGGTGGGGGTAATGTCCACCTCCACTGCTCCGTCCCCGGCCATCCGCAGGTCACGGATCACTCCCAGGTCGCCGAGGGTCAGCACGGGAATTTCCGGATCCGTCACGGCGCGGGCGGCGGCCAGGAGTTCGGCCCGGGCCGGCGCGCTCACCACGCCGCCCCCGGGTGCGAGCGATGCAGGTGCTGCATCTCGGCGAGCAGGTGCCCGAGGTCCTCGGTATGCAGCCCGTTGCGGCCGCCGCGGGAGCGCCAGCGCGGCTCCGGCGGCTGCAGCGTCGCCTCGGCGAGTACCGAGGTCACGTACCGCTGCCAGGGCGGACGGAGCGCGGCCGGGTCCGCCGCTATGCCCGCGAGCCGACTGGTCGCGTCGTCCCCCTCGAAGAGCTCCTCGACGTACGGCCAGACCTGGTCGAGCCCGGCCTGCATGCGCGCCCGGGACAGCTCAGTCCCGTCGCCCAGGCGCAGCACCCACTGGGTCGCGTGGTCCCGGTGGTACGCCACTTCCTTGACCGCCTTGCCGGCCAGCCCGGCGATGGTGGCGTCGCCGCTGCTGAGCAGGGCGGTGTAGAGCTCGTACTGATAGGCGGAGAAGACCAGCTGCCGCGCCATCGTGACGGCGAAGTCGCCGCCCCGGATCTCGACCAGCTGCACGTTGCGGAAGTCGCGGTCGTCACGCAGGTACGCCAGGTCATCCTCGTCCCGGCCCGCTCCCTCGACCGCGCCGGCGTAGGTGAGCAAGGTGCGCGCCTGCCCGAGCAGATCGAGCGCGATGTTGGCCAGGGCGACGTCTTCCTCGATCTGCGGCGCGTGCGCGACCCACTCGCCGAGCCGCTGGGCGAGAATCAGCGCGTCATCCCCGAGACCCAGCGCGTAGGCCGCCAGCGGCGGCAGCGTCCGAGCGCCGACGGCGGGGCCGCTCAAAGGTGCTTCGCCCCCTCGGGGACGTCGTAGAAGGTCGGATGCCGGTAGGCCTTGTCCAGGGCGGGGTCGAAGAACGGGTCCTTCTCGTCCGGGCTGCTCGCGGCGATCGCGGCTGAAGGCACCACCCAGATGGACACGCCCTCACCGCGGCGGGTGTAGACGTCACGCGCGTTGCGCAGGGCCATGGCGGCGTCGGGAGCGTGCAGGCTCCCGACATGCTGGTGCGCCAGACCGCGCCGGGCGCGGACGAACACCTCCCACAGCGGCCAGCCCTGCCTGCCGCGGGCCTCAGCCTGCTCAGTCATGAGGCGCGTCCCCCAGCGAGGTCGCGCCGGGCGTGCTTGTCCGCGTAGGCCCGGGCTGCCTCGCGGACCCACGCGCCGTCGTCATGGGCCTGGCGGCGCCGCCGCAGACGCTCGGCGTTGCAGGGCCCGTCGCCGCGGATCACACGGGCGAACTCGGCCCAGTCGATCTCGCCGAAGTCGTGGTGACCGCGCTCGGCGTTCCAGCGCAGATCCTCGTCGGGGAGGTCCAGGCCGAGGACCTCGGCCTGCGGGACGGTCATGTCGACAAAACGCTGGCGAAGTTCGTCGTTGCTGAATCGCTTGATGCCCCACGCGGTCGACTGAGCCGAGTGCGATGACGCGTCGTCGGCAGGACCGAACATCATTAGCGACGGCCACCAGTACCGGTTCACAGCGTCCTGGGCCATGGCCTTCTGCTCGGGAGTTCCGTGCGAGAGCGTGTACAGGATCTCGAAGCCCTGCCTCTGGTGGAACGACTCCTCCTTGCAGATGCGGACCATCGCCCGGGCGTACGGGCCGTACGAGCAGCGGCACAGCGGCACCTGGTTCATGAGGGCCGCGCCGTCCACGAGCCAGCCGATCGCGCCGACGTCGGCCCAGTTCAGGGTCGGGTAGTTAAAGATGCTCGAGTACTTCTGCCGGCCCGTGTGAAGCAGGTCGAGGAGCTCCTCGCGATCCACGCCGAGCGTCTCGGCGGCGGAGTAGAGGTACAGACCGTGGCCCGCTTCGTCTTGCACCTTGGCGATCAGGATGGCCTTGCGCCGCAGGCTGGGCGCGCGGGTGATCCAGTTGCCCTCGGGCTGCATGCCGATGATCTCTGAGTGGGCGTGCTGCGCGATCTGCCTGATGAGCGTCTTGCGGTAGGCGTCCGGCATCCAGTCGCGCGGCTCGATCCGCTGGTCGGCGGCGATGAGCTGGTCGAACCGCTGCTGGGCGTCTTCCTGGGCGACCTCGTCCGCCGATCCCGCGGAGCCGCCGGCGGTACCGGTGTCGTAGCTGCCGTACACGCCGCCTCCCATCTCGCCGCGAACCCCCTGGCAGGCTACTCCATTACCGAACGTTCGGTCAATAAATAGTCGTGCCGAGGAGGGGCCGGCGATGCGTGAGGTTACGTTCCGCGAAGTTCAGCCCTTTCGGCCCCTCAGGCCTCAGGCGCCAGGCCCAGCGCGGGAGCTCCGGCCCGGGCGGCCACTCGCGTCACCCGGCGCACGGGCGGCGGTTATCACGGCGAGCAGCGCGGTCAGCGGGACGACCAGCGCGATGAAGTCGGCCGAAGTGAGGTTGCCCAGGGCGACGAGGGCTCCGGTGACTCCGATGACCAAGACGGCCACGACGGCCAGGCTCCATCCGTGGAGGAACAGCCGCAGCGGGAACGGTGACGCGGCGGGCGTAAGGTCGGGCACGGCCGTGACGGACTTCGTTTCGCGGCGCTCGCTGAGGCCCTCACGTACCCGCGCGTGGAGCATCAGCTTGCCGGGCCGGTCAGCGATCAGGAACAATTCGTTGGGATGGGCCGGATCAGGAGCCTGCGACACCGAGCCCCCGCCCGCGGCCCAAGTCACGGCCTGCCCGTTGCCCGACGGCCGGACGCGGTAGCGGACCTGCTCGCCGACGACCACGGTTTCCGGGCCTTCGATGACCAGCTTGGCTGGCCTCGCGGCTCCCCGCCCGCCGTGGTTCTCCTGGACCTGGCTTCCTTGAGGCTTCTGGCCTCTCTGAGTGCCCTGGGCCGCTACAGCCTCCAGCGCTTCCTGGACGTCCACGAGGGCTGCCTCGGGGTCGCCGTGCCCGTTGAGCGCCTGGCCAGGCTCGGCCGTTTCCCCGGTCACGATGCCCTGGCGGCGGGCCAGCAGCTCGGCGAGCCGGATCTGGCGCGCGTGCACATTCCAGGTCATGGCGACCACCGCGCTGGCGAGGCCAGCGGCCCCGAGTCCCAGCAAAGAGGCGACGGCGGGGTGGCTGGCACCAGCGGCAACGGCAGCGAGCATGTCGCCTCCTGATCGGACCGGTCGCGGCCTGGCGAGGTTCCTCGCAGTCAACGGTCGGAAGGGTCCGGGCCGGTGGCAGCCGGGGATCCCCGCCAGCTGGGTAAGCTCGTACCGTTATTAAAACATATAATCGAATGAATTGAAAGCTACCGGCTGGCTATCGAAACGAGCTCTGGTTGCGCGGCCTGGGCGCGTGCCTAGTCCATCCGGTCGAGGATCTGCCGCACCAGTTCCATCGGGGTGTGCGGGTGGAGGAACGCGAACCTCGCCACCGTCTCGCCCTCCCAGGCCGACGGCGGGATGAAGGCCACCTGGTCCTGCAGCAGCTGATCGGCCCATCGGGCGTACCGGCCCGAGTCCCAGCCGCGGCGCCGGAACAGCACGACCCCGAGCTCGGGCTCGCGGATCAGCTCCAGGTTGTCCCTGGCTCGGATTTCCGCGGCGGCCTGCCGGGCCAGCTCGATCGCCGTCTCGATGGCCTCGGCGTAGGCCTCGACGCCGTACACCGACAGCGAGAACCAGAGCGGCAGGCCGCGGGCCCGCCTGGTCAGGTGGTAGGCGTAATCGGTCGGGTTCCACTCCCCCGGCGTGTCGTGGATGACGTCGAGATACGAGGCATCCTGCTTGTGCACCGACCGGGCCACCGCTGGATCCCGGTAGAGCAAGGCTGCGCAGTCGAACGGGGCGAACAGCCACTTGTGCGGGTCCACGATGAACGAGTCGGCGTGCTCGATGCCGTCGTACCGGCTGCGGACGCTCGGCGCGAACAGGCCGGCTCCGCCGTACGCGCCGTCCACGTGGAACCACAGGCCGTGCTCGCGCGCCACGGCGGCCGCGCCGGCCAGGTCGTCGATGATGCCCGCGTTCGTCGTGCCCGACGTCGCCACGATCGCCGCGAGCGACCCGGGATCCCCGTCCGCCGCGATCGCCGTCCGGAGGCCCTCGCCGGTCAGCCGGTGATCGGTGGCGCGCACGATCAGCGGGTCCATCTCCAGGATCCGCAGCGCGTTGACGATCGAGGAATGGGCGTCTTCGCTGACCGCCACCCGCCAGCGGCGGCCGGCCGCGTCCGGCCCGGCCTTGCGCTTGGCCACCTCGCGGGCTACGACCAGGGCGGACAGGTTTCCGGCCGAGCCTCCGGAGACGAAGCACCCGCCCGCTTTCTGCGGCAGCCCGGCCTGGTCGGCGATCAGCCGCAGCACGAGGTTCTCGGCGTGGATCGCCCCGGCGGCCTCTAGCCAGGAGATGCCCTGGATCGACGCGCACGAGATGAGCATGTCGAACAGCAGCGACGCTTTGGTCGGCGCGGCCGGGATGAACCCGAGGAAGCGCGGGCTGTCGGCCGAGATCACGGCCGGCGCCACGACTGAGGTGTATACGCCGAGGACCTGGTCAGGGGTGTGCGGCTCGGGGCCAAGCAGCCCTTTCAGCGCGGCGTCAAGCTCAGCCGGGTCCCGGGAGCCCTGGTCCAGCGGAACCGGGTCCAGCCGCAGCCGGTTCTCCGCGTACGCGAGTACCGACCTGATCATCGCCTCGGTGGTGGCATCCACACTGTGCATGGCCGCACCGTAGAGCCTGCGGTGCGGCCACCGCAAGGTTAGGTACCCGCGGCCGGGGAATCCTCAGGGGCCGGGGTTGCGGCCCGGTAACCCGGGCCGTGGTAACACCTGGACCAGAGGACTCAACGGGCAGATCTGGCCTCCCCGCCGGTAATCAGCAAGGATAGGCCTTGTCGCGGAATGGAGGACAATCGTGACCGACGCAACGAAGCTGGACGAGGCGCGTTCCGAGGTCGGCCGGGCGCATCCGCTGGACCCGCTGTCGGCTGAGGAGATCCGGCAGGTGGCCGGGATCCTGCGGCGCGATCGCGGGGTCGGCCCGGCCTGGCGGTTCGCCTCGATCGAGCTCAAGGAGCCGGGCAAGGACGCCCTGGCCGCCCACGAAGCGGGCGAGACGCCTCCCCGCGAGGCGATCGCGGTGTGCTGGGATCGCTCGGACGGCCGGGCTTACCGGGCGGTGGTATCCCTGGCCGACGGCGCGGTCACGGCGTGGCAGGATCTCCCGGGCCAGCAGCCGAACATGACGGTGGACGAATGGCACGAGTGCGATGAGATGCTGCGCGCCCAGCCCGCGGTGCTCGAGGCGCTGGCCCGGCGCGGGATCACCGACATGTCCCTGGTGCTCATCGACATGTGGGCCTACGGGGCCGCGCTGGTGCCCGAGCGCTACCGGGGCCTGCGGGTCGGCTGGTGCGACGTCTGGTACCGGGGCAGCGCGGACGGCAACCCGTACGCGCACCACGTGAGCGGGCTGCACCCGATCGTCGACCTGAACCGGATGACGCTGCTAGAGATCGAAGACAGCACCGTCGGCGCGTCAGGGGGCGAGCCGGAGGTGATGGGCGAGTACCTGCCCGCGCTGGTCGGGAAGCCGCTGCGGGAGGTCACGCCGCTGGAGGTCAGCCAGCCTTCTGGAGTCGGGTTCACCTTGGACGGCCGGCTGCTGCGCTGGCAGAACTGGCAGCTCAGGCTGGGGTTCAACTATCGCGAGGGCCTGGTGCTGTACCAGGTGAACTTCGACGACGGTGGGCGGCTGCGCCCGGTCGCCTACCGGATGTCGTTCGCGGAGATGTTCGTACCGTACCGGGACGCCAGCCCCGACCATTACCGGCGCACCGCGTTCGACATCGGCGAGTGGGGTCTGGGCTTCATGACGACGTCGCTGGAGCTCGGCTGCGACTGCCTGGGGGAGATCACCTACCTGGACGCGGTGGTGCACGACTCACGCGGCGAGCCGCGGGTGATCCGCAACGCGATCTGCATCCACGAGGAAGACAACGGCGTGCTGTGGAAGCACGTCGACGAACGGACCGGTGCCGAGGTGCGGCGGGCCCGGCGGCTGGTGGTCTCCTTCCACGTCA
>JASIGD010000365.1 GCA_030045295.1 Streptosporangiaceae bacterium | reverse complement strand
CGCCCTCGCGCTCGGCGCGCAGCGCCTCAGCGAGCTGCGCCATCCGCACCGGGAGCGCGTTGAACGTCGCGGCGGCGCCAGCCAGCGACGCCTTCATCGCGCCGGCCAGCTTGGCCAGCAGGACATCGCGCGGCTCCAGGTCGGCCAGCCTGATGATCTCCGCTGAGGTGATCGCCTTGCCGTCGAGCACGCCGCCCTTGATGACCAGGAGCGGGTTGGCCCTGGCGAAGTCGCGCAGGCCCTTCGCGGCCTCGACCACGTCGCCGTCGACGAACGCGACCGCCGACGGGCCGGACAGCAGCGATGACAGCTGCTCGTTCAGCCCCGCCTCGGTGACGGCGATCTTGGTCAGGGTGTTCTTCACCACCGCGAACGTGGCGTTGTCCCCGAGCGACCGGCGCAGCTCGGCGAGCTGGGCCACGGTGAGTCCGCGGTACTCGGTCAGCACCGCGCCGGACGAGCCCCGGAACCGTTCGGCGAGATCGGCGACCGCGGCTACCTTCTCGGCGTTAGCCATGTGCCTCCTCCCTGTCTGCGTAGAAGCACGTTTTCGTTTTTCCCCCGAAGACGGCAAAACGCCCCGGCGCCAGGCGCACGGGGCGGCACGGCCCAACCCTCGGCGGGCTGGGCGGTCCAGCTCAGTTCACCTGCGCGGGATGCCCGGCCGGATCTGGTGAGCCCGGCCGGAGCCTTCGGCCGCCGCGCGAGCGCGACGGCATCCAGCGGTCTTCGGCGAGGCTCAGTGTACGGGCCGGCCGCGGCCCGGCAAAATCGTGCTCCGCCGCGAGCGGGTCAGGCGGAGGTTTCGGCCAGGTCCTCGGTGAGGTTGCGGGTCTTGTTGGGGTCGACCGGGATGCCCGGGCCCATGGTGGTGGTGAAGGTTATCTTCCTCAGGTACCGGCCCCGGGCCGCGGCGGGCTTGAGCCTGATCACCTCTTCGAGCGCGGCGGCGTAGTTCTCCAGCAGCGCGGCCGGGGTGAACGACGCCTTGCCGATGATGAAGTGCAGGTTGCCGTTCTTGTCGACCCTGAACTCGATCTTGCCGCCCTTGATGTCCGTCACGGCCTTGCCGACGTCGGTGGTCACGGTGCCGGTCTTCGGGTTCGGCATCAGGCCGCGCGGGCCGAGCACCCGGCCGAGCCGGCCGACCTTGCCCATCAGGTCGGGCGTGGCGACCACCGCGTCGAAGTCGAGGAAACCGCCCTGGATGCGCTCGATCAGGTCGTCGGAGCCGACGAAGTCCGCGCCGGCGGCGCGGGCGTCCTCGGCCCGGTCACCGGTGGCGAAGACGAGCACCCGGGCCGTCTTGCCGGTGCCGTTCGGCAGGTTGACCGTGCCGCGGACCATCTGGTCCTGCTTGCGCGGGTCGACGCCGAGCCGCAGCGCCACCTCCACGGTCGGGTCGAACTTGGTGACCTGGTTGTCCTTGGCGAGCGCGAGCGCCTCGGCGGGGGTGTAGAGCCGCTCGCGGTCGATCTGGTCGAGGGCCTTGCGGTAGGACTTGCTGCGCTTCATTGCTTATCTCCCATGTCCGGAGGTTGTGGTCGTCGGGCCGCGCCAGGCCCTGCCACTGTCTGGAATTTCGAAAACTACAACTGTCAGTGCGGTGCGTTTGTTCCGGTGCCGGGCTGCGGTGCGCTCGGTCCGGCGGGCGGCTCAGCCTTCGACCCTGATGCCCATGGAGCGGGCGGTGCCGGCGATGATCTTCTCGGCCGCCTCGATCGTGGTCGCGTTCAGGTCGGGCATCTTGGTCTGCGCGATGTCGCGGACCTGCGCCTTGGTGATGCTGCCGACCTTGGTCTTGTGCGGTTCGGCGCTGCCCTTGTCGACCCCCGCGGCCTTCTTGATCAGCTCGGGAGCGGGCGGCGTCTTGGTGATGAAGGTGAAGGTCCGGTCCTCGTAGATCGAGATCTCGACCGGGATGATGTTGCCCCGCTGGCCTTCCGTCGCGGCGTTGTACTGCTTGACGAAGTCCATGATGTTCACGCCGTGCGGGCCCAGCGCGGTACCGACCGGCGGCGCCGGCGTGGCCTGGCCGGCCGGCAGCTGCACCTTGACCAGCGCGGCGAGCTTCTTCCTTCTTGGCGGCATGCGACTATTTCCTCACTCGTACTGTTCTGTGTCCTAGATCTTGGTTACCTGGTCGAACGACAGCTCCACCGGGGTCTCGCGGCCGAATATCGACACCAGTACCTTGAGCTTCTGGGTGTCCGGGTTGACCTCGCTCACGGTGGCGGGCAAGGTGGCGAACGGCCCGTCCATGACGGTGACCGACTCGCCGATCTCGAACTCCGGCGCGGCCGTCCGCGCGGCCTCGGCCTGCTTCGCGCCGGGCTCAGGCTCCGGCGCGAGCAGCGTGGCCACCTCGTTCAGCTGCAGCGGCGAAGGCCGGCTGGACAAGCCGACGAAGCCGGTCACGCCCGGCGTGTTCCGCACCACGGCCCACGACTCGTCGGTCAGGTCCATGCGCACCAGGATGTAACCGGGCAGGACCTTCTCCGAGACCTGCTGGCGCTTGCCGCCCTTGATCTCGGTCACCTGATGGACGGGGACCTCGATCTGGTAGATGTA
>JASIGD010000364.1 GCA_030045295.1 Streptosporangiaceae bacterium | reverse complement strand
CCGCCGTGGGCGAGGACGGCGGGAAGGATCCCGTGTGCAAGCTCGCGCAGCTCGGTGTTTGCCTGCTGGGCGTGTGCGAGTGCCTCTGCGATGAGTGTCCCCGCCTTGCCGCTGTCCGGCTCCAGCGCCCGTTGCGCCAGCTTGAGAGTCACGATCGTCTGGAGCAAGCGCTGCTGGGCGCCGTCGTGGAGATCCCGCACCACACGGCGCCTCGCCTGGTCTGCCTCAGTGACCAGACGCGCTCTGGAGGCGGTGAGCTTGGCACGGCTGTCGGCGTTTGCGACGTCGGTGCCGAGCAGCTCGGCGAACTTAGCCATCCGCTCCTCGGTATCGGCGGGAGGGGGCTGGCCCTGACCCCACCCCGCGGCGGCCACACCCCAGAGGCGGCCGTCGACGATTACCGGCGCTGCGACGGAGACCTGGACACCCGCGGCACGCGCAAGCTCGGCGATCGTGCCACGCGCTCCCTCGTAACTCTCCAGCCGGGCGGACCGCTGCGTGCGCCAGACGATCGCCTCGACGGTGTCCCCCTCGTGGCTGATCCGTGTGTCCGGAGGAACCCTCGGCGAAAACGTGCCGCGATGGGCGAGCACGGTAAGTTCGGAGCCTTGTTCGTAGCGGCACACGACGACATGATCGGCTTGCAACAGGCCCGCCAGCTCCGCGGCCACCGTGTCGAAGACATCGCTCGGCTGCCCTCCCCTCGCGACCAGGGTCGCTACCCGCCGCAGCGCGGCCTGCTCCTCGGCCAATCGCGACACCTCGGCTCGCGAGTCGGTGTTCGCGATCGCGGTGGCGACGAGCTCGGTGAAGTTCAGCAGTCGCGACTCGGTGCCAGGAGGAAGCGGGCCGCGTTTGGAGTGAACGGCCAAGGCGCCCCACAAACTGCCGTTGACGACGATCGGACTGCCGACCGAGGATTTCACTTCGAGTTCCCGGCGGACGAACTCGGCGATCGGCCCCGGCACATTGGTCCAGTCGTCCACCCGGGCTGGCTGGCCCGTAGCCGCGACCATCGCGGTTGGATCGCCTGGCACGACGCGGGAGCGGGTAGGTGCAGGCGGGTGATCACCGACCGCCGCCCAGGTAGCCATCGTCGTGACGAACGTGTGACCGGACTCGTAGTAGATCATGCCGGTGTAGTCGGCGCCGAACAGCGGGCCCACCTCTGCCGCCACGGCACTGAACAGCTCGTCCGGCGCCACGTCTTGCGCCACGAGCGTCGCCACCCGTCGGAGAGCCGCCTGCTCCGCGGCGAGCCGTTCCAGTTCCCGGATTTCCGCCTCGCGGTACGCCGCAGCCGACCTACGCATCCCCAGGTCGCCCCATTGCAGAGTCGCTTCCACAAAGGCGAGCAGCGCATCGTCGGCGATCCTGAGCCGCCTGGCGGCCGGGTGTGCCTCCTCGCGCACCACCTCCAGCCCGATCCGCCACGCCTGCAGCATCTCGTCGGCTGCGATCTTCTGGCTGACTCGTGTTTTTCCCGATATCCGGAAGTGATCCTCGTCGCGGGCTGTCTCGGCGCCCGGAGCACGAACGGCCTCGAGCAGGTTGCGCGTATTGGTCAACGTAACCGGCAGCAGGTTCTCGGCTGGCACCTTGGCGTAGGAGGGCAGCAGCTGCTGCATGCGCGCCACGCTGCGCTTAGCGATCCGCTCGACATCCCCGAGCAGAACGCCCGCGAGCCGCTTGACCTCGCTGACCGTCTCGTCGGTACTCATCGCTACGCCCCAGCTAGCGGGAATCTCGCAGGTAAGTGACCGCGGCCAGGACCCGGCGGTGGCCTTTGGGCGTGCTCTCGATGCCGAGCTTGGCAAAGATGCTCGTGATGTGCTTCTCCACGGCGGCGGTGCTGATAAGCAGTGTCTCGGCGATGCCGAGGTTTGACTTTCCCTCGGCGAGCTGGGCAAGCACCTCGCGCTCACGGTCGGTCAGCTCGGCCAGCGGCCCTCCGCGCGCGCGCCGACGCCCGAGCATACGACTAACGACCTCAGGATCGAGCACGGTTCCTCCCGCCGCCACGCGGGACACCGCATCGGTGAACGTCTCGACCTCACCCACTCGTTCCTTCAGCAGGTAGCCGACGCCCTCTGCGCTCTCCCCGAGGAGGTCCACCGCGTAGGTCTCCTCGTAATACCCCGAAAGCACGAGGACGCCAGTCTTTGGCAACCTGGCCCGCAACTCGAGCGCGGCGCGCATGCCATCGGCCCCCTGACCGGGAGGCATCTGGATGTCCACGACGGCCACGTCAGGGCGGTGCGCCAGCGCCTTGCGCATAAAGTCCTCCGCGTCCCCGGCCCGGCCCACCACGTCAAATCCGGCGTCCGCAAGCAGCCGCGCGATCCCCTCACGAAAGAGAACGTCGTCCTCGGCAATCACGACGCGCAGCGGATCCGGCATCTTCACAACGCTACTCCCGCGCATCCGCCCAGGCTATTGGGCTAGCAGCACACGCTGAAGGGTGTCACTCCCGAGTTCCTCCTTTCCCAGGAACGGGAGGTCTGGACGCCCGGCGTCCGGATCGAGGGCGAGGACGGCGTCGCTATCACTCGATGTCAATACGACTCGTGGTCGCCACGGCAGCTCCGAGAGCTCGTAGGCCAGATCGATCCCATCGCGGTCAGGAAGCCCGATGTCGACGAGGACCACATCTGGCCGCGATTTCTGCACGGCGGCCAGCGCCTGGGTCGCGTCCGCCGCGGTCCAGACAGCCTCGACTCCGAGCTCGACCAGGATCCTGGCCGTGAGCCCGAGGAAGTCCGGATCGTCATCGACGATCAGCGCGGAACGAGCCACGTCCTGATCATTGCATCGGCGTGCCGGGCTGAGGGGTAGGGCCAGCCGGATTCCCATCGGCCGCAACCCGAGCGCCCGTGCTGCATTCCCTACCACCGATTTCTGTTCGAGCGGATGATCTTTACGGCTGACTAGCATGTCGCGACGTCGCGGGCGGACGGATAGTGGCCGAAAACGCTCTTCGAGTTCCGAAGCACAACCGTCACGTCCGCAAGCTCGTCCATCTACCTGAAACAGAGGAACGCCATGGTGGCGACCGCTGCAAACCCCGCCAGGCTATACCGGATCGGGCTCTTCGTATTCACCGCGGCGAGCACCTCCGGGGGGTCTGGCCGTCCAGCCGGGCCTGCTGATCGTCTCCCGGGCGGTACAGGGGGCCGGTGCGGCCATCCTTGCCCCCGCGGCCCTGTCCCCGCCGGTCACCTGCTGGCCCGGCAAGCGGGAACACAGCCGCGCCGTGGGCGCCCGCGGCGAGGTCGCATCGGCGGGCTTCGCGTCGGGCGCGGCGCTCGGCGGGCTGCTGGGGGGAAGAAGAATCTGCAATGTCGGCCGTAAGCTGCGGCAGCGGCGATTCCGCCGCGCGTGGCGTGGTCGTCTCCCGCCACGGGCTGCTAGCGAGGCTGGACGGGGCCGCCCGGGTCACCCAGATAGCGGCGCCGCCCGGGAGCGGGAAGACATCCCTGCTGCGCTCCTGGGTCGACGAGGCGGGCCTGGCGGACAGCGTCGCGTGGGTTGCTGTGCACGACACGGCCCGCGCACCGCAGCGGTTCTGGATCTCGGTAGCGGACGCGCTGCGAGGCACGGCCGCGGGGGCGGCGCTGGTGCGGCCCCTGACGGCGGCACCGGACCTGGACGGCTGGGCAGTGGTGGAACGGCTGCTGAAGGACCTGGCCTCGCTGGATGACCGGACCTGGCTGATCATCGACGACCTGCATGAGCTTGGGCCGGGCGACGCGCAACGCCAGCTGGAGCTTCTGGTGACGCTCGCGCCGCCGCAGCTGCGATTCGTCCTGGCCACCCGCCAAGACGTGCGGCTAGGCCTGCACCGGCTGCGGCTGGAGGGCGAGCTGACCGAGATCCGCGCCGCCGACCTCCGGTTCACGCTGGATGAGTCGCGGGCGCTGTTCGAGCGGGCGGGGGTCGAGCTGTCCGAGCCAGCGCTGGGAATGCTGTATGAGCGAACCGAGGGCTGGGCGGCCGGGCTGCGGATGGCCGCGCTGTCGCTGGCCGCGCACCCGGACCCGGAGCGGTTCGCCGCCGAGTTCTCCGGCAGCGAGCGCACGGTGGCTGAATACCTGCTGGCCGAGGTGCTGGAACAGCAGAACGAGCCCGTCCGGCGGCTGCTGCTGCGCACCTCGGTGCTGGACCGGGTCAGCGGCGAGCTCGCCGACCTGCTGACGGGTGACGGCGGCGGGGAGCGGACCTTGCAGGACCTGGAGGAGGCCGGCGTGTTCGTGATGTCGCTGGATGCGCGGCGGTCCTGGTTCCGCTACCACCGGCTATTCGCCGACCTGCTCCAGCTGGAGCTGCGGCGTACGCCACCGGGCGAGGTCACCCGGCTGCACCGCGCCGCCGCGGGCTGGTTCGCGGAGCACGGGCATCCGGAGGACGCCGTCCGGCAGGCGCAGGCGGCGCAGGACTGGAGACTGGCCGCGCGCCTGCTTGCGGACCACTCTCTCGGTCTCACCCTCGAGGGGCGGGGCGGCTCGGTACATGAGCTCCTCGCCGGATTCCCGGCCGACGCCGCCGCGGCCGACGCGGAGCTAGCCGCGCAACTGGCGGCCGACGAGGTGCTTCAGGGCTCGCTGGAGGCCGCCGGGCGGTATCTCGCGCTGGCCGCCAGCCAGTCCGCATCGGTTTCGACCGACCGCCGCGGGCATTTCCAGCTCGAACTGGCCAGGCTGCGGATGGCCGTCGCCGAAGGACACGGCGACCTCCCCGCCGCGATCAAAGAGGCACAGACGCTGCTAGCAGCGGAGACAGGCTGGGAGGACCTCCGCGCGGTAGCGCTGACCCGGCTCGGCATCGCCGAGCTGTGGGCCCTGCGGATCGACGAGGCGGAGCGCCACCTCGAGCAAGCGGTCGCCCTCGCCCGGCGGATCAGGCGGCCCTGGCTCGAGGTCCGCGCCATGGCCCACTGGGCATGGGCCGCTAGCTCCCGGTCAGCCGCTCCGGCGATCGAGCGAATCACGCAGGCGATAGACAGGAGCACGCAGGCGATCAAACTGGCCCAGGCGCACGGCTGGACCGACGAGCCGGTCGTCGCTGTCGCCTACCTGACCCTCGGTGCTATCCGGACGTGGCAGCTGCGGCTAGAGGAAGCCGAGACGCTGCTCGATCGCGCCGAGCGGACGCTGCGGGTGAAGACCGAACCGGCGGCGGGGCTGATGCTCTGGCAGGCGCGCGGGATGCTCGAGCGCGCACGCGGCCGGGACACCGAGGCGCTGACCGCCTTCCAGGCCGCCGAACGGCCGGCCCGGCTGCTCGTCACGGCCCACCCTCGCCCGGTACCGGCGCGAGCGTACATGCTGCAAACACTGGCCCGGCTAGGCCAGACCGGACGTGCCGAGCGGATCCTCGCCGACCTGGACGAGCAGCAGGGGAACCAGGGCGAGATGCGCATCGCCGCGGCGACGCTGCGGCTCGCCAAGAATGATCCGCTGGCTGCGGCCAGCGTGCTGGCGCCCGTCCTTGACGGCTCAGCCCCGGTAACGAACATCGCCTGGCTGGTGCAGGCATTCCTGCTGGAGGCGATCGCCCGGGACGCGGTCGGCGACCCCGGCGCCGCCGACCGCGCCCTCGAACAGGTGCTCGACCTGGCCGAACCCGACGGCATCCTCCTGCCGTTCCTGCTATTCCCCGCGCCGGGGCTGTTCCAGCGCCACGCCCGGCAGCGCACCGCCCACGCCTCGCTGCTCGCCGACATCCGCGGCCTCCTGGCCAGCAAGACCCGCGCGGCGCCGTCCGCCATGTCGCAACCGCCACTGGTACCGCTCAGCAACAGCGAGATCCGCGTCCTGCGCTACCTGCCGACCAACCTGTCCGCCCCGGACATCGCCAGCGAACTCTACGTCTCGCCGAACACCATCAAGACCCACATCCGCCACCTCTACGAAAAGCTCGGTACCCACCAGCGCAGCGAGGCCGTCACCCGCGCCCGCGCCCTCGGCCTGCTCGCACCCGCCGGACGGCGCTGACCCAGACCCGGCCCGCCGTCTCGGCGTGCCGTGGCTGACGGCAGTCCGCGGCAAATCACCTTACTGACGTGACGCTCGCTCACCCTGCCCCGGCCAAGGCTCACAAGCAAGGACAGAAGGAGACGAGCATGAAAAGCATCTGCGTCGAAGAACACGCCATCGACCCTGCGATAGACAAAGCCGCTGGGCCTGCCGTCCTGGTCGAGGCACCCTATGTAGGCCTGAATAATTCGGTCAACGTTGCCTCCAGGCCGCGCGATGACCACCGGCCGACCGTGGCGGCCATGCCGGAGGCCCTTGAGCTGGGTGCTGACCTCGGCGACGGCCGGATCAAGAACATGGACGCGGCGGGCATCCAGGTGCAGGTCGTGTCCTACACCTCGCCCGCCCAACTCGCTCCGGCCGACCAGGCCGTCTCGCTCACCCGGGCGGCCAACGACCGGCTGGCCGACCGGGAGAAGATCGCGCACCTGAACGCCCAGATGGTCTTCGGGCTGTGAAGTGAGGCCGTCACTGGAACTGGAGAGAGGTCCGCATGAGAAACCGATACCGCTGCGGCTGTCCGGGTCGCTTCGTGTGCGCTGAGAGGCCTGGCTATGTCCCTATCGCGCCCAGGTAGTCCGGTCCCGGCCGGCGGCGGGGATGCCGAGACCAGCCGCGGCGGGGGCCGGGCCGTGGCGGGCGGGCCGCGTGCGGGGACCGCGTTGTTGTTGTCGTTGTCGATGGCGCAGTTCATGGTGGTGCTGGATTTCACCATCGTGAACGTGGCGCTGCCGTCGATCCAGCGGGACCTGCACGTGGCCACGACGACGCTGCAGTGGGTGGTCAGCGGGTACGCGGTGGCGTTCGGCGGGTTCTTGCTGCTGGGCGGGCGGCTGGCCGACGTCTGCGGTCGGGCCCGGCTGTACCGGATCGGCCTGGTCGTGTTCACCCTGGCGAGCATCTCGGGGGGCCTGGCCGTCGATCCGGGCCTGCTGATCGCCTCCCGGGTGGTGCAAGGGACCGGCGCGGCGATGCTGGCGCCCGCGGGCCTGTCGCTGCTGGTCACCAGCTGGCCCGGGGACCGGGAACGCGCCCGCGCGTTGGGCACCTACGGCGCGGTCGTGTCGGCCGGCTTCGCGTCTGGCGCGGTGCTGGGCGGCCTGCTCGTCGAGATCACCTGGCGGCTGGTGTTCTTCGTCAACGTCCCGATCGGCATCGCGCTGCTGGCCGCCTCGCTGCGGCTGCTGCCGCCGGACCCCCCTCGGCGCGGCGGGCAGCTCGACGTTCCCGGCGCGTTGACCGCGACCGCCGGGGTCGCGCTGCTGGTGCTGGCCGTCGTCCGGGCCGGCGACACGCTGCAGGCCACCTGGCCGGCGCTGCTGGCCGCGGCCGCGGTCGTGCTGCTGGCCGGATTCGTGATCCGGGAGCGGCGGGCCCCGGCGCCGCTGCTGGACCTGGCCCTGCTCCGCGACCGCGGCATCACCGGGGCCAACCTCACCATCTTCGCGTTCGGCGCCCTCAACGCCGCCCAGGTCCTGCTACTGACGCTGTACCTGCAAGACGGGCGCAGGCTCAGCCCGGTGCTCACCGGCCTGTGCTTCATCCCGCAGGCGGCCGGGGCGTTCGCGCTGTCCGGCCCGGCCGGCCGGCTCGTCCCCGCGCTGGGGCCGCGGCGCGCGCTGGCCATCGCCCTGGGCACCGGGCT
>JASIGD010000363.1 GCA_030045295.1 Streptosporangiaceae bacterium | reverse complement strand
GGCCAGGATCCGGCACGCCTCCGCGTACTCGTAGCCGTCGCGCGTCCGGTCGGGTTGGGTCGGCGCTATCGTCACCATCGCGGGCAGGCCCAGGCCCAGGATGACCTCCAGCGCGATCAGCGCCTCGCCGAGGTAGTCGTTGGTTTCCGAGATGACGAAGTCGACGCCCTCCTCCGCCGCCCAGCCCAGCTGTTCGGCGTACATGGCCCGGACCGCCCGGCGAGTCGCCGGGTTATCCGGGTCGTAAGCCCAGGTGTTGCAGACGTTCCCGGCCACCAGGGCATCGCCCTCGCGGGCTACCTCGCGGGCGATCCGCACGGCGTGGCGGTTCATCGCCTCCAGGTCGTGCTCGCGGCCGACGTCCCGCAGCTTCTCCCGGTGCGCGTAGTAGGTGAGCGCGACCATCACCTCGGCGCCCGCGCGCAGGAACTCCCGGTGCAGCTCGCGCACCGCATCCGGGAAGTCCAGGACGACTTCGGGGACGAACGGCCCCGCCTTGATATAGCCCCGCCGTTCCAGCTCGAAGACGTAACCCTCGGCGCCGAGCACGGTGCCGTCGCGCAGCCGCTCGGTAAGCGAGTAGTTCATGAGGCCACACCTCCGGCTCGTGGCTCGGTGGCGGCACGCATCTGCTCGCCCCGGATACCCGATGCTAGCGCCAGCCGTCTATTGCAGTGCCCCCGCCGGTCGCAACGTGCCCCCGCCTACTAACTCCGCAGTGGTTAAATTGTTCAGACAAACTAGCCTGATAACGATGATGCCAGAACGCCACGCCATCTCGAGCGGCCCGATAACCATCGACCGGACCAGCCCGATACCGCTGTACTTCCAGGTGGCCCAGCACTACGAGTCAGCCATCAGATCCGGTGCGCTCGAGGTCGGCGCGCGGCTGGAGAACGAGGTGCAGCTGGCGGAGATGCTCGGCTTGTCCCGCCCGACGGTTCGAGCCGCCTTCGGGTACCTGGCCAACAAGGGCCTGGTCGTCCGCAAGCGCGGATCGGGCACCCTGGTCGCTGACGAGCGGATCGACCGCAACGTCGAGCTGACCAGCCTCTACGACGATCTCGCGGCCAGCGGCCGCAACCCTGCCACCCGGGTACTCAAGGCCGAGATCAGCCACGCCACCGACCAGGTCGCCGAGGCGCTGCAGCTTCCCGGGCGGGCGCTGGTGCTGTCTTTGGAGCGGATCCGGCTGGCCGACGGCGAGCCCATGGCGCTGATGCACAATTACCTGCCCGCCGGGCTTGTACAGCTGAACGTCGAGATGCTCGAGCAGCACGGCCTGTACGAGCTGCTGCGCGCGGCCGGCATCGGGCTGCAGGCGGCTACCCAGCGCATCTGCGCCAAGAACGCCTCCGCCGCCGAGGCTCGCCTGCTGGAGGAGAGCCGCGGCACCGCGCTGCTCACCATGGAGCGCATCGTCTACGACCAGGCCGCCCGGCCCGTCGAGTTCGCCAGGCACCTGTACCGTGCCTCCCGGTACGCCTTCACCACCAGCCTCCCCAGAACTGAGCCGGTCACCGGCTGACCTCAAAGACCCTTTCTTCCGGACGACCGGTGGTCCCGGCAGCTGGCAGAACCATCGACCCTCCCCGCCAGCCAGCGTAGGCCACCACCAGCCCAGACAGCCAGCCTCCCGGTCCGAGCTCCATGGGCCTGCCAACCACATCACGGGGCCATCGATGTGGTTATAGCAACACCAGGGGGCCAACGATGTGGTTATGCCCGTCATCCAGTCGACCGAAATGACCCTTTTGCCCGGATCCGCGTCCGCCGCCCCTGGCTGGCCGAGCCCAGAGTTCACGCTGCACCAGGACCGCGACCGGTATCTAAATGGCGGCGGCACCGCGGATAGGCTCAAGCCATGATCTGCCGTCTATGGCGGGGCTGGACCACCAAGGCCAACGCCGACGCGTACGAGCGCATCGTCCGAGGCCAGGTCATCCCCGGCATCGAAGCGCGGCGCATCCCCGGGTTCCGGTCCATCGACCTGCTGCGTCGCGAGCGAGACGACGACGTGGAGTTCGTGACCGTGATGTGGTTCGACTCGCTGGACTCGGTCCGGGCGTTCCAGGGCGAGGACTACCAGGCGGCGCACGTGCCCGCCGAGGCGCAGGCGGTGCTCGCCGACTTCGACAAGCGCTCGGCGCACTACGAAGTGCTTGACCGCCGCGACCAGCCCCGGTAACCCCCCGGCGGCGCCAGCCCCGGAAAAGCATCCTCCCAGGCCCGTGTTTCGGCTGTGCCGTAACGATGCGGTAACGACTGGTCCGTAACGTCGCCATTAGAAGCACGAAGGGCAAGGAGGCACGAGCTGTCATGGACGAGTTCACGATCATCACCGTTATCGGCCGTCCCGTCGAGGAGGTCTTCGCCGTCTCCGAGGACGTGGCCAAGATGCCGCTGTGGAATCCCGGAATGTCCGAGGCGCGCATCACCAGCGACGGCCCGCTGCAGCCGGGTGCCACGATGGTCTTCCGCGGTACGTTCCTCGGCCGGACCTACGAGACCAACGCGGTCTGCACCGCCTGCATCGAGAACAAGCAGATCGCTACGAAGAGCACCGCCGGGCCGTTCTATCTCGAGACCGATACCGTGCTGGAGCCAGTGGAGGCGGGG
>JASIGD010000362.1 GCA_030045295.1 Streptosporangiaceae bacterium | reverse complement strand
CTGGCGGCGGCGGCCCGCCGCGCCGGCCAGCTGGTCGTCACCGTCGATCATCACCGCGGTTCTGAGGAACACCAGCCCGGCTGGGAGTACCACGACCCGGGCCTGGTGGACGCGGTGACCGGCCGCCTCGACACGCTGCCCAGCCTGCGGGCCACGCTGGCGGCCACCGGCCTGGAGGATCACGTGGTCGTGGTCGTAGGCCGGTCCGCCGACGTGGCCCGGCTGTGGGGTACGCCGCTCGGCCTGGTGTTCATCGACGGCGGCCACACCGAACAGGCCGCGATCACCGACTACCGGTCCTGGGCGCCGTGGGTGGCCCGAGGCGGCGCTCTGGCCATCCACGACGTGTTCCCCGACCCCGCGGACGGCGGCAAGGCGCCGTACCTGATCTACCGGCGGGCCCTAGCCTGCGGCGCGTTCACCGAAGTCCGCGCTACCGGCTCGCTCCGCCTCCTGGAACGAACCGGTCGGGGCAGCTTATTCGATCGAAGTTCGGGTTATTCAGATTCCTCTGTAAGTTCGGCCGTGGCCGCCCGCAGCGGCCGCTCGCACGGGCCTCCGTGGCCCAGGCTCGCTAGCCGCTCTCTGAATAACTCTCAAGGGCTGACCCCGCGGCGTCCCGGAATATCCCGGCGCCGCCGGACCAGCCGGCCAGCGCGTCGGCCGCGAGGACTACCGCGGCCGCGGTCCAGCTGGAGCGTTCGCGGGGGAACGGCGCCTGGTTGACGTACTGCCAGCCGGTCCAGTACGAGCCGTCCGCCTGGCGCAGGCGCTGGGCGGTCCCGAACATCGCCAGCGCCTCCGCGTGCATCCCGCACGCGTCCAGCGCGAGGACCAGCTCGCAGGTCTCCGCGCCCGTCACCCACGGCTCGTCGCTGACGCACCGGACGCCGTGGTCCGGCACCACGAACGTGCCCCAGCCCGCCGTCAGCCGGCTGGCCGCGTCCGCCCCGCGGATCACCCCGCCGAGCACCGGGTAGTACCAGTCCATGGCGAACCGGCTCTTGTCCGCGAACGCCTCCGGGCGCGCTGCCACCAGGTACGCGAGCTGGTCCGCGGCCAGTTCCCAGTCGGGCTGCGGGTCGTCGGCCAGCTTGGCCAGCGCGATCGCGCAGCGCAGGCTCTGGTGGATGCTGGAGCAGCCGGACAGCAGCGCGTACCCGCCGGGCGCCCCGGCGGCGTCGCGCTCCCACAGCACCTCGCCCCGCGGCGTGCGCAGCCCGAGCGCCCACTCCACGGCGAAGCGCACCGTCGGCCACATGGTCAGCGCGTAGGCCTCGTCCCCGGTCACCAGGTACTCGTGCCAGGCGCCGACGGCGACGTACGCGGCGTGATGGCTTTCCGCCGCCGGGTCGGTGACGACGCCGCCCACGCTGGACCTGGGCCAGGACCCGTCGGCACGCTGCGTCTCGCGCAGCCACGCGTACGCACGCCGGGCCGGCCCGCGCAATCCGCACGCGCTCAGCGCCATCGCGCACTCGACGTGATCCCAGGCGTCGACGTGCCCGTCCGGCCAGGCGATCGCCCCCGAAGGCTCCTGCACCCGCGCGACCCACTCACCCGTAGCGCGCACGTCGTCCCAGTTCAGCGGCACCTCCGCCCGCACCAAGCCGCTCGTCATCCCCCGGTCCCCTTCGCCGCTCGCCGTCCCCCGGTCCCCTTCACCGCTCGCCGTCCCCCGGTGCCCCTTGCCGATCGCCGCCCTCCGGTCCCCTTCGCCGCTCGCCGTCCCCCGGTCCCGTTCGCCGCTCGCCGTGCCCTGGTGCCCCTTGCCGCCCTGGCCTCACCCCTCACTGCGCCGCCTCGGCTTGACCGCGTATACGACCAGGCTCTTCCCTATCAACGGATTGAGCGCCCTGTCGGCCAGCCGGGTCAGAGTCGGCCCGCGGGTGATGTCCCAGACCAGCATCTGGTGATAGGCGCTGGCCAGCGGGTGCTTGTCGTTGTGCACGCCGACCGCGCACTTCAGCCACCAGTACGGCGAGTGCAGCCCGTGAGCGTGGTGGTGCCACCCGACGTTCAGCCCGGCCCTGGCCAGCTTGGCTTCCAGTTCGACCCTGGTGTAGATGCGCACGTGCCCGCCGGGAACCTCGTGATATTCGGTGGACAGTGCCCAGCAGACCCGCTCCGGGAGCCAGCTCGGCACCGTGACCGCGGCCAGTCCGCCGGGTCGCAGCACCCGCGCGAGTTCGTCGATCGCCCGCTGGTCGTCCAGGACGTGCTCCAGGACCTCGGCCGCGATCACCCGGTCGAACGTCCCATCGCCGAACGGCATCGCGGTGGCGTCCCCCGAGATAGCCGTCGCGCCGGCCGACTCACCGGCCTCGCCCGCCTCCCGCATCGCGCCGAACATGCCCACCACCGGCGCGAGTTCGGTGGGGTCCAGGTCGAACGCGACTACGTCCGCGCCGCGCCGGTATACCTCGAACGCGTGCCGCCCGCCGCCGCAGCCCAGGTCGAGGACGCGCTGGCCGGGCCGGACCGGGAACCGGCGGAAGTCGACGGTCAGCATGAGGATGACCCGACGTGCCCCGAAGGTCCTGTCCCCTGTCCGGCGGCCGGGGTCCTCTGTCGGGCGGCCGGGGTCCTCTGTCGGGCGGCCGGGGTTCTCTGTCGGGCGGCCCGGGTTTTCTGTCCCGGGGCCGGGGTTCTCCGTCGGGCGGCGCGGGTTCTCGGTCCGGCGGCCGGGTCTCGCTGCCTGGCCCGGGCCTCCGCGATGGCATCGGAATACTCCGCCACGGTCGCCTTCGCCACCGCCGGCCAGGCAAACCGCTCGCCGACCCGCCGCAGCGCGCGGTCCGCGAGCACGGCGCGCTCGGCCGGGGAGTCGTGCAGGCGTCTCAGCACCGCGGCCAGCTCCTCACTGTCGGCCGGCGTGACCAGCGCGGCGGCGTCCCCCGTCACCTCGGGCAGCGCTCCCGAGTCGCTGGCTACCAGCGGGGTGCCCGACGCCATGTGCTCGACCGCGGGCAGCGAGAACCCCTCGTACAGCGAGGGCACCACCGCGATTTCCGCGCTGGCCAATAGCGCCGAAAACGCCTCATCGTCCAGCCCGTGGGTGAACGTGACCCGATCGGCCAGGGACAGCTGGGCGGCCAGCCGCCTGGTGCCAGGCCCGGGCTGCCCCACGATGACCAGGTGCACGTCCCGGTCGGTGGCCAGCTTGCCGACCGCCCGCAGCAGCGTGGCCACCCCCTTGATCGCCAGGTCAGCGCTGGCCACCGCGATGATCCGGCCGGGAACCCGCGCCACCTGCCGCGGCCGGAACACCCGCGTGTCCACTCCCAGCGGGATGACGCGCACGCGATCGGGCGGAACCCTGAAGTCGCGGCAGATGTCGCGCTTGGACGCCTCCGACACGGTAATCAGCGGCCCGGTCCCCGCCTCCCGCCCGGGCTCCGTCCCCGCCTCCCGCCCGGGCTCCGGCCCTGGCCCGGTCCCCGCCTCCCGCCCGGGCTCCGGCCCTGACTTTGTCCCTGGCTCCCGCCCGGGCTCCGGCCCTGGCCCTGGTCCGGCGATCCGGCGCGCGACCCTGGCCTGCATCCGGACGAACCCGTACCAGCGTCGCCGGGACAGCCTGTCCAGCCCGTGCAGCGAAGCCAGGTCGATGCGCCGGTCCACGCTGATCGGATGATGGATGCTGGTCACCAGCGGCAGCCCGATCCGCCGGACGCCGAGCATCCCGTAGCCGAGCCCCTGGTTGTCGTGGACGAGATCGAATTCCCCGGCGCGATCGGCCAGCGCCCGCAGCACCCTGATGCTGAACGTCAGCGGCTCGGGGAAGGCGCCGGTCCACATCATGACGGTCTCGAGCACATCGGTCCAGTCCCGGTACTCGTGCCATCGCGGCGTCCGGAACGGATCGCGGTCGCGGTACAGGTCGAGGCTGGGCACCCGGGCCAGCCGCGGGCCGGGATCGAGTTCCGGGTACGGCTGGCCGGAGAACACCTCGACCTGGTGCCCGAGCGCGTCAAGCTCCCTGCTCAGGTGGCGTACGTAGACGCCCTGCCCGCCGCAGTGGGGCTTGCTGCGGTAAGAGAGCAGCGCGATCCGCAGCGGATGGTCTGCGGTCACCACGGGCTACTGTCCC
>JASIGD010000361.1 GCA_030045295.1 Streptosporangiaceae bacterium | reverse complement strand
GACAGCCGCCGGGCTCCCCAGGCGGCTCCCCAATGCGAACCTGGTCCCTGGTTCGATCTCGAGTAAGCCGCCCGCCGCGCCGCCCCGGTCAGCCGCTGCGGCGCGTGACCGGCTCGCCGGGTTTCAGCGAGGTGTCAGCAAAGGCCGGGCCGCGGCCAGCGAGACGGCAGACGCCGGCGGCAAGGACGAGTCCTAGGCCGGAGTTGCTGTAACTCTGCGTAGAGATTGCCGCTGTGACGTGCTGAAGGCCGACGGATACGACTACTTGATGTAGCCACTAAATAAGCGTGTCGTTCCCGGTTTCCGGAGAATTCCCCGGCTATGATCTGGGTATGGCAGCAGGCGGCGGCGCAATGCACGTAGCCCGGAACAAGCGCACCTACGTGGCGAAGTCCGGTGAGCGGCGGGTGTATGAGTCGGTCCTGGTCCGCCGGACCTACCGGGACGGCGGCAAGGTCCGGCACGAGACGCTGGCGAACCTGTCGGCACTGCCGGCCGAGGCGGCCGCCGCGGTCGAGGCGACCTTGAAAGGCCAGCGGCTGGTCGCGGCCGGGCAGGCGGTCACCATCACCCGGTCGGTGCCGCACGGCCACGTCGCCGCCGTGCACGCCATGGCCGCCAAGCTGGGCCTGCCCGCCCTGCTGGGCCCGGCAGGGCGGGCGCGGGACCTGGTGCTGGCCCTGATCATCTCCCGGGTGGCCAGGCCCGCCTCCAAGCTGTCCACCCTGGCCTGGTGGGCTGATACGACGCTGGGCGCCGACCTGGGAGTGGCCGGTGCCAGCACCGATGACATCTACGCGGCGATGGACTGGCTGGCCGGCCAGCAGGACAGCATCGAAGCGAAGCTGGCCCGCCGGCATCTGGCCCCGGAGCCGAACCCGGCGAAGATGGCCCTGTTCGACCTGTCCTCCTCCTGGCTGGAAGGCACGCAGTGCCCGCTGGCCGCCCGCGGGTACTCCCGGGACGGCAAGAAAGGCAAGCTGCAGATCGAGTACGGGCTGCTGACCGACCCCGAGGGCCGCCCGGTCGCGGTCCGGGTCTTCCCCGGCAGCACCGGCGACCCGGCTGCGTTCACCGGCATCGTCCAGGTCGTCCGGGACAAGTTCGGGCTGCGGGACATGGTCATGGTCGGGGACCGGGGGATGATCACATCCGCCCGGATCGCCGCGCTGAACCAGCTGGAGGACGGCACCCAGCGGCAGGACGCCTCCGCCTACGGGTGGATCACTGCGCTGCGCGCCCCGGCGATCCGCAAGCTGATGGCCGAGGACGGCCCGCTTCAGCTGTCCCTGTTTGATCAGCAGGACCTGGCCGAGATCACCTCGCCGGACTTCCCCGGCGAGCGGCTGATCGCCTGCCGCAACCCGGTGCTGGCCGCCGAGCGCGCCCGCAAAAGGGAGGACCTGCTGGCCGCCACCGAGAAACTGCTGGCCCCGATCGCCGCCCGGGCGGCCGCCGGGCGGCTGGCCGGCGCCGCGGCGATCGGCGTGGAGGCGGGCAAGGTGATCGCCAAGTACAAGGCCGCCAAGCACTTCACCCTCACCATCACCGACACCACCCTGGCCGTCACCCGCAAGCAGGACCAGATCGACGCCGAGGCCGCCCTGGACGGGTTCTACGTGCTGCGCACCCCCATCCCCGCCAGTGAGCTGGACGGCCCCGCCGTGGTCGCCGCCTACAAGAACCTCAAATACGTCGAACGGGACTTCCGGTCGATCAAATCCGACGACCTGGACCTGCGCCCGGTCTTCCACCACCTCGAAGAACGCGTCAAAGCCCACGTGCTGATCTGCATGCTCGCCTGCTACCTCACCTGGCACCTGCGCCGCACCTGGGCCCCGCTGACCTACACCGACGAGAACCCGCCCGCCCCCGCCAGCCCGGTCGCCCCGGCCCGCCGCTCCCCGGCCGCCCAGGCCAAAGCCTCATACCAGCACCACCAGGCCGGGCAGCCCTACTACAGCTTCCGCGGCCTGCTGGAGCACCTGGCCACCTTGACCCGCAACCAGGTCCGCTTCGCCGGCACCCAGGCCGACATCCCGATGCTCGCCGAGCCGACCAGCATCCAGCGGGAAGCCTTCGACCTCATCGACGTCCCGGTCCCGCTCACCTTGAAGTAGCCACAACACGACCCGACCCGCGCAGCAAAACCCCACGTCAAGCCCGAAATAACTCGCCCAACTAGCCGTAACTTCGGCTTAAGGCGATGTGTCCACGGTAAGAGGGGAAACCCAGACCGGATAGGCGATTCTGGTCCTGAACTGGGGTTTTGCCTGCGTCGCCGGTTGGTGTTCTGGCTACTTCAAGGTGAGAGGGATAGCGGCGCCGATGGGGTCGAACGCCTACCGCTGTTCGCTGGTGGGCTCGGTGAACGTGTCGGTGCTGGCCGGGGTTCCGTCGAACCGGACCTGGTTGCGTGCCGACCCGCCGGGTCGCTGCTGCGCAGGCAGCCCCAGCTTCGCCGCCATGGCGTACACCGCAGCGACGTGCCCGTGCAGCAGCGACCCGGGTCCCGGTGACCGCCTGCCCGGCCGACACCAGCCGCTAGGCTCTCAAGGTGGCCTGGATCGCGGCGACCGTC
>JASIGD010000360.1 GCA_030045295.1 Streptosporangiaceae bacterium | reverse complement strand
GGATCGAACCCGGCTGGGCCTCGTTCGGGTAGGTGGTGCCGACGAGCTTGCGTACGGTGGCCACCGCGTCCTCGCCCTCGACCACGAACGCGATGACCGGGCCGCGCTGCATGAACGCGGCGGTGGCGTTGTAAACCACCGGCCCCATGCGCTCTTCCAGGTCAAAGTAGTGCCTGCGGGCGAAGTCGGCGTCGATCTCCCGCATCTTCGCGCCGATGATCTTCAGCGCCGCGTCTTCGAACCGCTGGATGATCCGGCCGGCCAGGCCGCGGGCGACGGCGTCCGGCTTGAGCACGACGAGCGTGCGCTCCCGCAATGGCTGAGAGTCCGCCACAGTAGTCCTTCCCCTTTTCTGAATGGCCCCAAGGGTAGCGGCCCGCCCGGGCGGATCGGTACGAAGGGCTCGCGGCGCGCTAGCCGGCGTCCGTCCCGGCGGTGGCCAGCGCCTGCCGCACGACGGGCACCACCTCCTCGGCGAAGATCCGGGACTGGCGCTCACGGTCGCTGCTCGGCCAGAAGACGAACGTGTTCATCTGGTAATCGACGTACAGCGTCGTGAGCGTGTCGACCCAGCGCTCCTTCGGCCCGTTGAACATGTCCTGGCTGGCCGGGGTGATCAAGCCCATGACGTTGTAGAGCCGGACGATCCGGTCGGGATCGCGGCCCGCCTCCCGGGCCGACTCGGTGATGATGTCGCCGAGTTCGGCCAGCCGCTCGGGGGGAACGTACGGCGCCGATACCGACCAGCCATCGGCCTTGGCGCCGACCAGGCGCACCGCACGCGGGCCGACGACGCCGAGCCAGATCCCCAGGTCGTGAGCTGGCCTGGGTCCGGGCTGGACGTCCGGCAGCTGGTAGTGCTGTCCCTGGTACCGGAACGGCTGCCCGGCCCAGCTGGCCCGGATGATGTCGACCGCCTCGCTCAGCGCCTGACGAGCCTCCCCGACGGTGCGGCGCGGGCCGCCCATGCCCGAGATCCCGTCACGGAACGCGCCGGCGCCCAGGCCCAGCTCAAAACGGCCGCCGCTGAGGACGTCGATGGTCGCGGCCTGCTTGGCCAGCATCGCCGGCGGCCGCAGCGGCAGGTCCGCCACGTTGGGGAACAGGTGCACCCTGCTGGTGCGCGCGGCCAGCCAGGTGATCTGGGTCAGCGTGTCGACGAAACCGGAGTTGTACGGATGGTCCTGGACGCCCGCGTACTCCAGGCCGGACGCGTCGGCGACGGCCGCGATGCGCGCGGCGATCGGCAAGCCGCCGGTGTTCGGGTCGACGTTGAGGCCGAACGCGACAGGGCGTCTCATGCATCCTCCCGGGAGATAGCCGCCGCGCAGCAGGACCGCTACCTGAGGAGCTGGCGGGCCATGACCACGCGCTGGATCTGGTTGGTGCCCTCGTAGATCTGGGTGATCTTGGCGTCGCGCATCATGCGCTCGACCGGGTAGTCGTTGACGTAACCGTAGCCGCCGAGCAGCTGCACCGCGTCGGTGGTCACCGCCATGGCGACGTCGGACGCCAGGCACTTGCAAGCGGAGGAGAAGAACGTCAGGTCGTCGACCTGCTCGCCAGCCGTGGCCCGGTCCGACCTGGCCGCGGCCGCGTAGGTCAGCTGGCGCGCCGCCTCGAGCTGCATCGCCATGTCGGCGAGCATGAACTGCAGGCCCTGGAAGTCGGCGACCGGCCGCCCGAACTGCTTGCGTTCCTTGACGTACCCGACCGCGTAGTCAAGCGCCCCCTGCGCGATCCCCAGGGCCTGCGCCGCGATCGTGATACGGGTATGGTCCAGCGTGCGCAGCGCGGTCTTGAATCCCTCCCCTTCGGCGCCGATGAGCCGGGAAGCCGGGATCGCGCAGTCGTCGAAGTACAGCTCCCTGGTCGGCGAGCCCTTGATGCCGAGCTTGTGCTCGGGCGCCCCGAACGTGAACCCCTCGTCGCCGTCCTCCAGCACGAACGCCGAGATCCCGTTCGGGCCCGCCGAAGGGTCGGTGACCGCCATCACCGTGTAGTACTTCGACACGCCGGCGTTGGTGATCCACCGTTTCACGCCGTTCAGCACGTAGCCGTCCGCCGAGCGGACCGCCCTGGTCTTCATGGCCGCCGCGTCCGATCCGGCCTCGGGCTCGGACAGCGCGTAGGAGAACATCGCGTCCCCCCGCGCGACCGGCGGCAGGTACGTGGCCTTGACGTCCTCGGACGCGGCGAGCAGCAGCGGTACCGTGCCCAGCTTGTTGACGGCCGGGATGAGCGAGGACGACGCGCAGGCCCGGGCCACCTCCTCGATGACGATCGCGGTGGCGATCGCGTCGGCGCCCGCGCCGCCGTAGGCCTCTGGTATGTGCACGGCCTGGAAGTCGGCCTTGACCAGGGCCTCGTACACGTCCCAGGGGAACTCGGCGGTGCGGTCGATGTCGGCGGCGCGCGGGGCGATCTTGTCGTCGGCCAGAGCGCGAACCGCCTCGCGGAGCGCCTCGTGCTCTTCGGACAGGGCGAAGGCCGGGGAATCAAGGCTCATGCCACGATCGTAGGACGCGCGAGCGCCACGGTGCTAAAAAGGCCCGTCGCCGTGATCCCGGCTCAGGACTGGCCTTGGACGGTGATCTTGTAGACGCTGGCCTGGTAAGTCCCGGAGGCGTCAGGCGGCAGCTTGGTGAACCAGATGAGCAGGTAGCGGGCGTGGGCCGGGGTGCTGAGCGGCAGCTGCACGGCGCCGCCGGCGCCGGACGAACTCGCCACCTGCGGCAGGCCGGCCAACGCCGGCGTGCCGCCCGCCCGCAGCTGGAGGTCGGCGCCGGGGTGGCCCAGCGACAGCCGCACCGAGGTCACCGTGACCGTGCGGCCCATGTCGAGCAGCAGGCCCGTTCCCGCCTGCAGGTTGCCGAATTCTGGCGTGCTGTACCAGTCGCTGGTCCAGGGCGTGGCCGGGTTGCCCCCGATCGCCTGCGCCGCCTGCTGGGGATTGTCGCCGTCGGCGGTTCCGGCCGGGCCGAAGGCGGCCACGCTGGCCGGGGTCAGGACCCGCACCGCCGCCGGGCCGGCCGAGGGCGTCGTCGCCGGGCTGGACCGGGCCGTGCTGGCCTGGACGCTGGGCGGCGTCGGCTGGCCGCCCCGCGCCGCCGGGTGCTGGCTGGTCACCGCGGCGGTGCGCTGCGCGTGGCCCGCGCCGGAGACGAACTTGTAGGTGGCGAAGCCGAGCACGGCCAGGACCGCCGCAGCCAGCACTGCCGTCCACCGCACCCGGCGCCGCTCGCGTGTCCTGATCGGCAGCGCCGGCTCGAAGGCCTCCGCCGCGGTCAGCTCCTTTTCGGACCGCCAGGTCGCGTCGTACTCGTCGACCAGCGGCCCGGGATCCTCCCCCACGGCCCGGGCGATGGCGCGGATATGACCGCGGGCGTAGAAGTCACCGCCGCAGGCCGCGTAGTCGTCCTGCTCGATGTCTTCGATAATATTTTCCCTGACCCGCGTGCGGTCGCTGACCTCGCCGACGCTCAGCCCGGCCCGGCGCCGGGCCGCGGCCAGCGTCGCGCCGATGCTCACGTCCGCCTCCTAACCGGCCGGACCCGATCCCCCCTTGTCCTAGGGTTCCAGGAAAATCCCTTTGTTCAAGCGTTACCGGGGAAACCTGCCCGCATCGGCCGGCGCTCAGCCGGACGGGTCCGCCTGCCGGCGGTCGCGGAGCGCTGCGCCCTTGGCGCGGGCCTGGACGGCCAGTTGCTCGGCGAAGGCGGCGAGCCTGGCGCGCAGCGCGTCGGC
>JASIGD010000359.1 GCA_030045295.1 Streptosporangiaceae bacterium | reverse complement strand
GCCGCAGTCCCCGAGCATGGCGCGTTCGCCCAGGTCTTCCGGCAGCAGGGCCGCCGCTGCCGCCAGCGGGGGCACGGTGCCGACTGCTCCGCCCGTGGCGACCAGCGCGCCGGAGGCGACCGCGACCTTGACCGCCCGCCCTGGTCGCAAGTCAAATAGGTTGAGCAGGTTCGCGCCCCCGGCGACCAGACCGGCGTTGAGGACGACGTCCGCCGGGGAACCGCCGGCCAGCGCGGCGCAGACGATCCCGGTGGCTCCGATGCCACCCAGCTTGACCGCCCCGGTGGTCACCTCGCCGTGCCGCAACGCGCCGAGGTGGCCGCGGAACCCGCGGCGGTCCCCCGACCCCGCCAGGTCGTCGTAAGCCCCGAACGCCGCCGCCCCGGCCCCGGCTACGGCCGCGGCCGCCGCGGACCGCCAGCCCGCCGATCCGGTCCTGGACCGCAGGACGGCCAGCCCGAGCACGCCGGTTATCGCGCCGGCCGCAACGGCGGGTCCCTCGAGGAGGGTGACCGGTTCGCCCCGGTGGTTGGTCCGCGACCACGCCTTCGGGTCGCCCGGCGGGCGCCGGTTCAGGGCGGAGTACGCGAGCCTGGCTGCGCCCGCGGCGGCGGCCGCGCTCGCCGCCGTTGCCATTAGCCCCGGCCCGGCCCGACCCGGGACGCGCCATCCCGGCCGTCCTGGGCCGCCGCCGCTCACTATTTCTTTGCCTTCTTCTTGCTCGAGGGGGTCTGCGACGCGCTCGGAGACGCGCTTGCGCTCGGCGTGGGCGCGGGACTCGGCGCGATGGCGCTCGCGCCGTTGCCCGCCATCCCGTAGCTTCCCGGCTTGCCGCCGTTCAGCTGCGTCGCGAGGGCCTGGATCACCACGCTCTGCCCGGACACGAAGTCGGCGTCGTCGACGGTGGATACCAGGTTGGCTACGTTACTCGACCGCAGCACCGCGATCGGGCTGCCCGCGCCGGAACCGGTCGACGTCCCCGCCACCACGGTGGCCGAGCCGTACGCGGCCAGTTCCTGGGCCAGGGGCACGACCAGCTGGTCAAGCGGGTCCGCGCTGCCGTCGGACGGGGGGGTCTGCGGGGTCACCACGACGGCCAGCGTCGCCGGGCTGGCGGGCTGCCCGCTGGTGCTCAAGAACCCGGCTTGCGCGTAAGCCGCGAGCATGGTCTGCACGGTGGCGCCCGGCTGGCTGCCGGCCGAAGAGCTGCTGCTCGCCGCCGGGCCGCTGCTCGCCGCCGGGCCGCTGCTCGTCGACGGGCTGGCAGCCGCCGACGAGCCGGTGGACGGCTGGACCGCTGACGTTCCCGGTGACTTGCTCAGGATCTCGCCGGCTATCACCTGCGCAGCCTGCTGCTGGTAGGGCGCCCCGCTGTCCAGCGCGATATTGGCGGAGGCCGCCATGGCCAAGTTGATCTGATTCAGGCTGTCCAGCGTGGTGTCGCTGGTGTCGAAGAACTTCTGCTGCAAGGCGATCACCCCGGTGACCGTCGCGCCCGCGTACTTCGTAGCGGCGTTGCTGATCCCGGTCACCACCGAAGCCGCGGCACCGGGCTCGGTGATAATCAGCAGCCGCTGGCCCGCGAGCAGGTTGTGCAGGACCACGGGCTCGACCGCCTGCGCGTACGCGTCGCCGACGCTCGCCTGCGCCTGGGCCGCGTCACGCTGGCCGCTCACCTGGTCCAGCTCGTTCTGCAGCTTCCCGGTGGTGCTGTTCAGGATGTTGTACGTGGGACCCTGCAGCTCTGTGGAACCGAGCACGATCCCGATGGCCAGCGCGAGGAACACCGCCACGATGGATACCAGGTGGTAGCGAAAGTCAATCACTAGAGTTTTCCGGTCAGCCAGTAGGTAAATGAGTGCCAGGTTGCTTCAAAATACCTGGCCAGGATGGGTGCAGCCGGCGAGAACAGCACGGCCACGAGCACGGTCACCGCCGCGGCCAGCACGAGCACCAGCAGCGACCACGACGAAATCCGGCTGTGGTACAGCTGGTGCACGCCCCTGGCGTTGACCAGCTTCCCGGCCACCCGCAGGTGCGTGATGAACGTACTTGACATGCCCGGCCGACCCTTGTCGAGGAACTCCTCGAGCGTGTGGTGCGTGCCCACGACGACGATCAGGCTCGCCCCCATGGCGTCGGCCACGAGCAGCGCGACGTCCTCGCTGGTGCCGGGCGCCGGGCAGGTGACCGCGTCCAGGCCGAGTTCGCGGACGCGGGCGAGCCCTGGCGCGCGGCCGTCCGGATAGGCGTGCACCAGGAGTTCTGCCCCGCAGCACAGTGCCTCGTCGGACACCGAGTCCATGTCACCGAAGATCACATCGGGCTGGTAGCCGGCTTCGATCAGGGCGTCCGTGCCGCCGTCGACGCCCACCAGCACCGGCTTGTACTCGCGGATGTAGGGCCGGAGGGCGGCGAGATCCTCCCGGTAGTGATAGCCGCGCACGACGACCAGGACATGCCGGCCGGCCATGTCCGTATCCACGTCGGGCGCTCGGACGCCGTCGGTGAGCAGTTCGTGCTCACGCCGGAGGAACTCCAGCGTGTTCTCGGCGAACGACTCGATCTGCACCGCCACCATGGCCCGGGCCTTGGTCATCGCCGCCTGCACCGATTCCTCGGTGAGCGGCGTGCCCTTGGCGATGACCGTGTCGCCCAGGTACAAGGTCTCCTCGTCCAGCCGCACGACCGTGCCGTCGGTGACCCGGACGAGCACGTCCGCCCCCGCGCCGTCGATGACCGGGATGCCCGCGTCGAGCAGCAGCTGAGGGCCGAGGTTAGGGTACCGGCCGGTGATGCTCATCGACGCGTTGACGACGGCCGAGACCTTCCGCTTGATCAGCTCCTCGGCGCTCACCCGATCCAGGTCGGAGTGATCGATGATGGCGATCTCGCCCGGATTGAGCCGCCTGGCGATGTTCTTCGTCCTGCGGTCCACCCGCGCGACGGCGACTATGCCGGGTGGCTCCCCAGCCTTGCCCCGGAATACCGGCGGAATCACGGTCGGCAACTTCATCGTGTCCCATCCTGCCAGAGCGGTCCCACGCGAACAGCCACGTTGTGGGCGTGTCATGGATCCCGCGCCTGGGCGTCCCGCACGGTATCACCCCAACCTGTGATCTGACTGCGAGAACGCAGAGACCCTGGGACCTCGGCGCAGGCCGGGGACCCGGCCGGCCATCAGGTAATGTTGAAATCGTGACAAAGGGGGCACGCCTCACGGAGGCTGACGCCGAGGCTCACGTCCACGGGATCTGCTTCAAGACGGGGCCGCCGGCACGGGTGGGCGTCGAACTCGAGTGGCTCCTACGCGACCACCGTGATCCAGCCCTGCCGGTCCAGCCGGAACAGGTAACCGCCGTGCTGGCCCGCCTTGACGGCGAGACCCCGGCCGATGATCAGGGTTACCCAGGGCAAACACCACAGACCGTTCCGGATAAATTTCCTTCTCTACCATCAGGTGCCGCGCTTACCGTGGAGCCTGGCGGGCAGCTGGAGCTGAGTTCCGCTCCCGCCGCCACGCTCGGTGAGCTTCACGAGGCGACCGAGCGGGACCTGGCCTCCCTCCGCGACGCGGCGGCGGCCGTCGGCTTGGAGCTGTGCGGCTACGGCCTCGACCCGCTGCGCCCGCCCCGGCGCGTACTCGACTTTCCGCGGTACGCGGCGATGGAGAAATTCTTCGACCGTGATGGCCCGTGGGGCCGCCAGATGATGTGCGGCACCGCGTCGGTCCAGGTGTGCCTGGATGCGGGCGACGACAGCGCGGGCGAGTCCGGCTACCGCTCGCGTTGGCGGCTGCTGCACGCGATCGGCCCGGTGCTGGTGGCCGCGTTCGCCAACTCTGCGCTGCGGGCCGGGCGGCCCACCGGGTGGCGCTCGGCCCGGCAGCAGGTATGGGCCAACATGGACCCGGGCCGCACCCGGGCGCCCCGGGACCCAGCCTCCGCGGGCGACCCCCGAGAGGCGTGGGCCGCCTACGCTCTCGACGCCCGGCTCATGTGCGTGCGCGAGCCTGACTCCGCCGACTGGACCGCGCCGCCCGGGCTGACCTTTCGCGGCTGGCTGCGCGGTAGCGGCTCGGGCGCGCTGCGGACCCCTACCTCCGAAGACCTGGATTACCACCTGTCCACGCTGTTCCCGCCGGTCCGCCCCCGCGGGCACATGGAACTGCGGATGATCGACGCGCAGCCCGGCGATGGGTGGATCGTACCCGCGGCCGTCGTCACGGCCCTGGCCGACGACGGGCGCGCGGCCGACGCCGCGCTGGCCGCCGCCGAGCCAGTCTGGGACGCACCAGCGGACGGCCGCGACCCGTGGGTGCGCGCCGCCAGGAACGGGCC
>JASIGD010000358.1 GCA_030045295.1 Streptosporangiaceae bacterium | reverse complement strand
GGGCAGGGTGGCCGGCCGGCTGCGACGATCTTGGCCGCGCGCTGCGCGAAGGCCCGTGCGGCACCCGGCGTAATACGCACCCGTAGCACCCCGGGCCCATCGGCCGGGACGTCTTCGGCCAGTGGCTCCACCGGCTCGTCCGATTCTTCCTGCGCCTCGATGACGACCATTCCGCCGTCGCCGTCCCAGGCCAGGGCGATCGCGCCGACCCGGAAGTCCTCCAGCAGCGGAAGGTCGAGCGGCGCGTCATCTTCCAGCCCCGCCGGGGCGGCCGCCGGCACCTCGGGCGACCCGCCGGTGCGCCTGAGTACCTCGTCCAAGAGCTCGTCGATGCGTTCGGCCAGCAAACTCACCTGGAACTTCTCCAGGACGACGCTGGTCACACGACCGCTGGACGTCGCCTGCAGGTAGAAGATCCGCTCCCCTGGCTGCCCCACCGCGCCGGCCACGAACCTGTCCGGCGGGTCATAGAAGTAGACCGGCATAGTCCTATCCTCGCGTGTCCGCCGACTCTTGACGAATAGCAGATGCTGAGGGGGCCGCGGGAACGGCGCTGGCCGGGGTTACCTCGGTTCCGGCCAGCGTGTCCGCCTGCCACCCCCCTCCCCAGCCCCCTTCTGTTCCGGCTGCGCCACAGCCTCCTCCGACCGCCGCGTCGCTGCCCGCGGCAGCGTGGCCGGGCAGGCCCCCTGCCCTGGCACGTGGCATGAGATCCTCCACCCCGCCTCCTCTGTCGTTCATCCGGACGAGGAACGGCCGCAGCGGCGTATACCTGATCACGGTCAGCGAACAGGGATCGGCCTGGATCCGCTGGCTCTGATCGAGATGCAAGCCCAGGCTATCGGCGACGATGGCCTTGATGACATCGCCGTGAGAGCAGATCAGATACGTGGCGTCCTGGCCAAGCCGGGAGTTCCAGTCCCTGACCGCGGCCACCGCCCGGTGCTGCACGTCCGGCATGGATTCCCCGCCCGGACCGGGAAACGTCACCGCGCTCGGGTGGGCCTGCACCACGCGCCACAGCCTTTCGTGCGCCAGTTTCTTCAGCGGCCGACCCGTCCAGTCCCCGTAGCGGCACTCCCCCACCCGGTCCTCGGTGATGACCGGCTGACCGCCGCGGCCCGCGGCGATCGCCGCCGCAGTCTGCATGCAGCGTTCCAGCGGGCTGCTGACGATGGCGTCCAGGCGGAGCGGAGCGAGCCTGGCGGCGAGCGCGGCCGCCTGCGCCAGGCCCCGGTCATCCAGCCCAATGCCCGGCATCCACCCGGTCAGCACGTGACCGGTCGTCGCGGTGAGGCCATGTCGCACGAGCAGAACGGTCGTCACGGTCTGACTCTAGCCGCCGCGCCGGCCAGCATTATCCCGAAGGCGCCTGCCGCGGCATCATCGGCGCTGCGGGCCAGGGAACGCTGCCGGTATCTAGCGCGAGGCCTCCGAGGTGGAGGTCATGGCGGGAGTACTCACGGCCGATCCGTCCGGGGTCTGCAGCGGGAAGTGGCAGGCGGCCACGTGACCCGGACCGAACGAGCGCAGTTCCGGCTCTTCGACGGCGCACCGCTCCTGCGCGTACTGGCACCTCGTGCGGAACCGGCACCCGGAGGGCGGGTTCACCGGGCTCGGCAGCTCGCCCCTGATCGCGGCGCCCTTCTTCGCCCGCTCCAGGGCCGGATCGGGCAGCGGGATGGTGGCGAGCAGGCCGGCTGTGTAAGGGTGCGCGGCGCGCTCGTAGATGTCCTGCGCCGAGCCGAGCTCGACCAGCTTGCCGAGGTACATGACGCCGATCCGGTCGGCCATGTACTTGACGACCGCGAGGTCGTGCGAGATCACCACGTACGTCAGGCCGTGCGAGGCCTGCAGCCTCTTCATGAGGTTCAGCACCTGCGCCCTGATCGACACGTCGAGCGCGCTGACCGGCTCGTCGGCCACGATGAGCCGCGGGTTCAGGGTGAGCGCCCGGGCCAGGCCGATGCGCTGCCGCTGGCCGCCGGAAAACTCGTGCGGGTAGCGTTCCACGGCGTTGCGCGGCAGCCCGACCTCGCCGAGTAGCTCGAAGACGCGGTCCCGCTGCGCCCGTTTGCTGCCCAGGCGCTGGATGGCGAGCGGCTCTGAGATGATCGCGCCGACTCGCATCCTCGGGTCCAGTGAGGCGTGCGGGTCCTGGAACATGAGCTGGAGGTCGCGGCGCTTGCGCCGCAGGTCGGTGCCTTTCAGGCGGGTCACGTCCACGTCGCCGAGGGTGATCGCGCCGGAGTTCGGCTGCTCCAGCGCGACGATCATCTTGCCGATCGTGGTCTTGCCGCATCCTGACTCGCCGACCAGGCCGAATGTGGTGCCCGCGGGAACGGAGAAGGAGACGTCCGAGACGGCCTTGACGCTCGCCACCTTGCGCTGCAGGATCAGGCCCGAGGTGATGGGGAACTCCTTCACCAGGTTGCGCAGTTCGAGCAGCGGAGCGGTCCCTTCCGCCGCCTGGCCGTCAGCCGCGGCGACCTCGACGGAGCGCTCGGTCACCTGGAGAGTGCCGTCGCCCGCCACCTCGAGGCCCGCGGCCACCACCACGGTCTGTTCGGATGGTGTCTCGGTGCGCGCGTCCGCCTCCGAGGTCGCGTCCGCATCAGCCATCTCGCCGGTGGTGACGGGAGCTTCTGCGAGCGGCGAGTCGACGACCAAGTCGGGCGTGTACCCGGCCTTGTCGGCCAGCGGAGTAGCCTCAGCCACGCTCTCGGCGTCCGGCGCGGCCAAGCCCATGCTCACGGCGTCGGGCCCGCCTTCGCCGATCAGGGCGAGGGTGAGCGGGCCGTCCACCGGGTGCCAGCAAGAGAACCTGTGGTCGGGCGTCTTCCCGGCCAGCGCCGGCTCGTCGGTGCGGCATTTGTCGGTGGCCCGGGTGCACCTGGCCGCGAACCTGCAGCCCTCGGGCGGGTGCGCCAGGTCGGGCGGCAGGCCGGGGATGGCGTGCAGCGCCTTCCTGGCGTCCTGACTGAGCTGGGGGATCGAGGCGAGCAGCGCCTGAGTGTAGGGATGGTGCATCTCGGCGAACAGCGCACCTACCTCGGCGGTCTCCACCACGCGGCCCGCGTACATGACGTTGACCCGGTCGGAGTGCCCCGCGATCACGCCCATGTCGTGCGTGATCAGCAGCATGGCCATGCCGAGCCGGTCCTTCAGGTCCTTGAGCAGGTTGAGGATCTGCGCCTGGATGGTGACGTCGAGCGCGGTGGTCGGCTCGTCGGCGATGAGCAGCTTGGGCTCGCAGGCCAGCGCCATGGCGATCATCACCCGCTGGCGCAGCCCGCCGGACAGCTGGTGCGGGTAGTCCTTCAGCCGCTCCCTCGGGCGCGGCAGCCCCACCAGGGTCAGTACCTCGACCGCGCGTTCCATGGCTTCGCCCTTGGACGCCTTCCTGTGCAGGCGGACCGGCTCGGCGACCTGGTAACCGATCGTCTTGGTCGGGTCGAGTGAGGTGAGCGGATCCTGGAAGATCATCGACACCTCGTTGCCGCGGACCCGCCGCAGTTCCTCTTCCTTCAGCCCGACCAGTTCGCGGCCGTCGAGCTTGATCGAGCCGCCGACGATGGCGCCGCCGGGCGGTAGCAGGCCCATGATCGACAGGCCGGTCATGGACTTGCCGCACCCTGACTCTCCGACGATGCCGAGGGTCTCCCCGGCGTCGACGTGCAGGTCGATGTTGCCGACGGCCTGTACGACGGAGCTGGTGAGCTTGATGTGCGTCGACAGGTTCTGGATGTCAAGGACTGGGGCCATCAGGCCGCTACCTCTCGTGTGTGGCTCTGGTCAACCATTGTGCCCCCGGCGGGACGCGACCGGGCCGCTAGCGGCGTCTCAGCCGCACGTCCAGTGAGTCGCGGAGCGCGTCGCCGATGAAGTTGAGCGCCATCACGGTCAGCACGATGCAGGCGCCGACCGGGTAGATCAGCCACCAGTAGCCGTCCTGCATGTACGTCAGGCCGTCGGAGAGCTGGTCGCCCCAGTCCACGTTGGGGAAGTGCAGGCCGAAACCGAGGAACCCGACGTACGCCACGGCCAGGATCGCGTCGGCGACCTGGAAGGTCACGTTCACGATGACCACGCCGAACGCGTTCGGGAGCAGGTGCCGGCTGATCAGCCGCCATCGGCCCGAGCCGGCCGTCCGGGCGGCCAGCACGAAGTCCCGTTCTCGGATCGTCAGGACCTCCCCGCGGACCAGCCGGGCCGGCACCTGCCAGGAGAACGCGCCGATGACCAGGGACAGCGACAGCACCGTGGCGCCGTACTTGACGGCCAGGATGAGGACCACGAACAAGAAAGGCACGGACAAGAACACGTCCACGATGCGCATCAGCGTGGAGTCGAAGACCCCGCCGATCAGCCCGCACACCGCGCCGTACAGCGCGCCGATAGTGATCGCGACGAACGCGGCGAAGAACCCGATCTCCAGCGCGGCCTGGCCGCCCTTCATGATCCGGCCCAGGTTGTCGAAGCCGTCGGTGTCGGTGCCGAGCAGGTGCGCCGCCGACGGCGGCTGGTTCGCGTCGATCAGGTTGGTGCTCAGCTGGTTGGTCCGGTAAATGAGCGGCCCGACGAAGCAGAACAGCAC
>JASIGD010000357.1 GCA_030045295.1 Streptosporangiaceae bacterium | reverse complement strand
GCGAGTGCAGCGCAGCCACGCGCTGCCGGGGAAGTGCAGGTCCACCAGCTCCCGCCAAACGCTTACCGGCATCCGGTAGGAGGCCTCGGCGCTCCACGGCACGAGCTCGACCGAGTAGCCGGTGTCGGTGGCGACGAAGACCGTCCCGCTGAACAGCAGGAGCAGCGGGACCGTGCCGTCGTCCAGTCCCTGCAGGTAGCGGGCCGACGCTACTTCCAGGTCGTACGTGCACGGCACCGGCAGGTCGACCTCGGTCACCGCGGTGAACGCGGGCACCATGGTCGTGACCGTCGCGAGCTGGATCGGCTTGACCGTCTCGGCCCACCGCGACGGGTCCCCGAACAGGTCGTGCAGCCGCTGCGCCTCCGCCGCGGAGTACCTGCGGCGGTGCGGCTCGATGCGGATCTGGCCGCGCAGGGCGATGGCGTGCACGCGCACGCCGGAGCGCTCGGTAATCGTCAGCGCAAACGTCAGCGTGGGGGTCGCCGCGTACCGTTCCGCGGTCGCGCCCGTGCAGCCGAAGATCAGGTCCGCCATCAGCGCCCCACGGATCCGGGCGCGGTCTCCCGGCGGTCGAGCGCCAGCGCCCGCTGCCGCAGGCCGCCGAGGAACGTCGCGAGCGCGGCGCGGGCCTCCGCGCCGCCGTCGAATCCCTGCCACCGCAGCCGGAGCTCGCCGACCAGCGAGTAGCACTCGTCGATCGGGATCAGGAAGACCTCGCCAGGGGGGTACGGGGGGACGGGCGCTCCCCCCGTACGCGAGGGGGACCCGGTGGGGGTCGTCCCCGCCGGGGGAACAGAACGGTTCACGAAGATGGCCTCGACGTCGGGCCTGAGCGCCGCGAGCAGCGGGTACGCGGCGGCGAGCCGGTCCCAGGCCGCCAGGTCGAGCTCGCACTCGGTCGCGCCGCCCGGACTCGGGTAACCGGCTACCACGCGGCCCAGCGCCGAGTTGAAGAAGAAGAACGCCATCGTGACCGGGATCTGCAGCTCGTTCCAGTCCGCGTCGGTGAGCGGCCGGTCCGGGTCGTGGTAGACGCTCTCGGGCACCGCCCGGTACCGTCCGCCGCCTGCTCCGTCGTGGGTGAACAGCAGGTAGCAGGCGCGGCAGGTGCAGGCGAGCGACCGCTTCTCGGTGTCCACCACGTGCCCGTGCCGGTCGTCGAGCACCTCACCGCACATCTCGCACCGCTCGGCTTCGGCGGCCGCGCTCCCGCCGCCCGGGTCCGCTCGATCGCCTCGGCTGGCCGAGGGGCTTTGTGTCGCGGGGGCACCTGGGGGGGTGGGTGCCCCCGCGACGTCCGGTGATCGCCTGACAAAGCGCCGCAGACCCGTCGCTCCGGTCCCAGCCCGGGCCTGGGTGGTCACCGGGTCCCCCGGGCTGTCGCCGGGTGCCGGGTGATCTGCAGCAGCGGCAGTTCCGCGGGCGCGGTGACGACCTCGATGTCGACGCCGGCCGCCTCCGGCGCCGCCTCGGCGACCGACGCCTCGATGGCCGCCTGGACCGCGGCCGATGTGGACTGGCAGCCGTGGCCGCTCCGCTCCAGGCGCAGCCGGGCGACGCCCTGCTCGTCGAGGCCGAGGTAATCGACCTGGCCTGCCTGCGATCCGAGCTGGGGCATGACCCGGTCTATCGCGCGGCGGATCCGGGTCGCGGTATCGAGCGGGTGCAGGTCGTGCACCAGCAGCAGGCTCTCCACCAGCGGGTCGGCGACCAGAGCGTCCATCAGCCGCGGCCCGGCGTCCGGGTCCTCGCCGACGATCCTGACCATCTCGGTCAGTCCGGCGCCGTAAAGCTCGACCAGGCAGCTTACGAGTTCTTCCGCGGTGGCGGCGACCTGCGGCCCGGCGTGCGAGCTCAACTCGGCGAGCAGCGCTTCGACCCGCTCACCCGCCGCCTGCGCATCCTGGCCTGCGGCCATCAGCCCTCCCTGGTGTCGGCGTTACAGGTTCACATGGCCAGTGTGACGCCTGTCGGCGAGTGCGCGGTCTTCAGGACCTTGCCGCCGCCCAGGTACATGTGCACGCCGCACGGCAGGCACGGGTCGAAGCTGCGCACGGCGCGCATGATGTCGATGCCCTTGAAGTTGTCCGGCGGGTTCTCCTCGAAGATCGGCGTGTTCTGTACCGCGTCCTCGTACGGTCCCGGCGTCCCGTAGACGTCGCGCACGCTGCCGTTCCACGGCGTGGGCGGGTACGGGTGGTAGTTCGCGATCTTCCCGTCCCTGATCACCATGTGGTGCGAGAGCACGCCGCGCACCGCCTCGGTGAAGCCGCAGCTGAACGCGTCCTGGGGCACGTTGAAGGATTCCCACGTCTTGGTCCGTCCGGCCCGGATCTCGGCCAGCGCCTGCTCGGTGAAGTACAGCCCGCAGGCGGCCGCGTAGGCCTGGAAGTACGTCCTGGCCCGGTCCCGCTCGATCGCGTTGGACAGCGGCTTGCCCTGCTTGTCCACCGGGATCTTCCACTCGAAGGTGACTTCCGGCCGGGACACGGTCTTCGGCAGGTTGATCTTCACGCTGTGGCCGGTGGACTGGACGTAGCCGAAGTCGACCAGGCCGCCGAGCGCTGTCGCCCACAGCCGGGCGATCGGGCCGCCGCCGGTGTCCAGCGGCAGGTAGTCGGTCCCGTCGTACCAGCGCGGCGACATGGTCCAGCTGTACTTGTCGTCGAAGTCGCGCTTGGCTGGCTTCGGGATCGTGTGCTGGTTCCACGGGTGACGCCGGTCGACCGGGTTGCCCAGTTCGTCGCGGGTGACGAACATCTCCTTGTCTTCCCAGTCCTCGTAGTAGGAGTGACCGAGCAGGATCCTGATGCCGAGGTTGATGTCGACCAGGCTGTTGGTGACCAGGTTCCCGTCGACCACGACGCCGGGCGAGACGAACATCTTCCGGCCCCAGTCGGCCATGTTCCGGTAGGTGAAGTCGCAGTACTCGGGGTTGTTGAGGCTGCCCCAGCAGCCGAGCAGCACCCGCCGCCTGCCGACTTCCTCGTACCCGGGCAGCGCCTCGTAGAAGAAGTCGAACAGGTCGTCGTGCATCGGCACGACCCGCTTCATGAACTCCACGTAGCGCATCAGCCGGGTCAGGTAGTCGGTGAACAGCTGCACCGTGGCGACCGTGCCCACCCCGCCCGGATAGAGCGTGGACGGGTGCACGTGACGCCCTTCCATCAGGCAGAACATCTCCCTGGTGGACCGGCTGACCTGCAGCGCTTCGCGGTAGAACTCGCCCTCCAGCGGGTTGAGCGAGCGCATGATGTCGCCGATGGTGCGGTAGCCGTGGTCGGCCGCGTGCGGGGCCTCGGTGGCGTTGGCCTGCTCCAGCACGCCCGGGTTGGTCTCGGCCACCATCCTCTCGCAGAAGTCGACCCCGACCAGGTTCTCCTGGAAGATGTTGTGGTCGAACATGTACTCCGCGGCCTCGCCCAGGTTGATGATCCACTCGCCCAGGTGCGGCGGGCGCACGCCGTAGGCCATGTTCTGGTTGTAGACCGAGCAGGTCGCGTGGTTGTCACCGCAGATTCCGCAGATCCGGCTGGTGATGAAGTGCGCGTCCCGGGGGTCCTTGCCCTTCATGAAGATGCTGTAGCCGCGGAAGATCGACGAGGTGCTGTGGCACTCCGCGACCCGCTTGGCCTTGAAGTCGATCTTGGTGTAGATACCCAGGCTGCCGACGATCCGGGTGATCGGGTCCCAGGTCATCTCGGTGAGTTCGGCCTCGCCGTCGGTGCCCGTGTCCTGTGGGTACTCAGTTGCGGTCATCGTGTGTTCACCACGTCTTCTGGTAGCCGGTGCGGAGTTCAGAGCCCTTCACGCGCCACTTCGGTTCCTTGTCCACCGTCTTGGCGGTGAAGCTGCGGAGGCTGCGTATGACCGTGCCGTACATGCCGCTCGCGGTCGTCGAAACCCGCGCCCCGGGCGGCTCGTCCATGAACGGCATGAACTTGTCCGGGAATCCGGGCATCGTGCAGGCGATGCAGATGCCGCCGACGTTCGGGCAGCCGCCCACGCCGTTGATCCAGCCCCGCTTGGGCACGTTGCACTTGACCACCGGGCCCCAGCAGCCCAGCTTGACCAGGCAGCGGGGCGAGCCGTATTCGGTGGCGAAGTCTCCCTCTTCGTAGTACCCGGCTCGGTCGCAGCCCTGGTGCACGGTGGCCTCGAACAGCCACCTCGGCCGCAGCGCCTCGTCCAGCGGGATCATCGGCGCCTGCCCGGCCACCTGGTAGAGCAGGTACAGGATCGTCTCGGACAGGTTGTCCGGGTGGATCGGGCATCCGGGCACGCAGACGATCGGCAGCCCGGCCTTGGACTTCCACTCCCAGCCCAGGTAGTCGGGCACGCCCATGGCGCCGGTCGGGTTGCCTGCCATCGCGTGGATGCCGCCGTAGGTGGCGCACGTGCCCACGGCCAGGATGGCGGTCGCCTTGGGGGACAGCCGGTCGAGCCACTCGTTGGTGGTCATCGGCTGACCCGTCTCCGGGTTGTTGCCGAACCCGCACCAGTAGCCTTCCGGCTTGATCGCCTCGTTCGGGATGGACCCTTCGACGACGAGGACGAACGGTTCGAGTTCGCCCCGATCGGCCTTCCACCACCACTCGATGAAGGTGTCGGCGCCCTGCTCCGGGCCGCACTCGAAGTCGATCAGCGGCCAGTGCACCGCCACCTTGGGCAGGCCCGGCAAGGCACCGAGCGCGATCTCCTCGATGCTGGGCTGGGTCGCGGCGGTCAGCGCCACCGAGTCGCCGTCGCAGCCGAGGCCCCCGTTCATCCAGAGAATGTGCACGACCGGTTCTTCCGCGGCCTGGGTCATCGCGCCACCCTTCGGTAGGCGGCCCGCGCGTGCGGGCGCCCTGGTTTAGGTCACGCGCGAGGGGGACGCCGAGGCGGGAGGGCCCGGCCGGGCCGGCCGGTCTCTCGCATCTGCCCGCATCGCGCTGGTGCATGCTGCAGCCCGGGGCCGGCCGGAGGCCGGCTCGGTGAAGGCCGGACTGCGCGGTATCGCTGGGTCACGCGAGCGCATTCTCGCTGTGTCCCAGTATGTGGCCGACGAGATGCGCCGGCACGCTGACCGCTCATCACATGCTCACAAGGACCGGCTCGGGCAACCTGCCGTCACCGGGTCAGGCCAGCTTATTCCTGCCGCGTCGAGATCTCAAGACAGAACAGTCCCTTGCCGGACACATATGTCTAACCGCCCTGCCTCGTCTATGGTGCGGTATTCCACGTACCCTCGTTGTCATACCCGGTGACCGCGGCACCGGGCGGTTCTTGGTGACCGGCGCCCGGGAGGGTAGCGATGGACAAGCCGGCCGACGTGATCGGCGACAACATCGAGGTCGTGCCGGTCGTCGTCCTGTCGCAGACGTTTCCCGCCCGCCCGTCGTCCATCCCGGACATCCGCGACTTCGTCCGGCGCTGCCTGGCTCAGTCGCCGCTGTCCGAAGAAGACAACCGCGAGGTGGGCGAGACGGTCGCCCAGGCGCTGCTCGAGGCCGCCGGCCCGACCGGCGCGATCAACGTCTCTTTCCGCATCTTCCCCGATCACGTCGAGGTCGACGTGCTGCGCTCCGGTGGCCAGATCGGGACGCCCGCGGGCCTGGACGCCCTGACCTCGTTGCTCAGGTCCCAGGACCTGAACGGGGAGCCGGGCGCGGCCGGCCGCGACGGGCAGGCCGGGCCGGACGGGTCCGAGACGGCGTTCGCCGACTGGATGGCCGCCGCCCTGCGCCGGGAGGGCATGACCATGGAGGTGGCCGCCCGCCAGCTCGGCGTCTCGGTGAAGACGGTGAGCCGCTGGGTGGGCGGCACCACCGAGCCGCGCCTGCGCGACCTGCGGCGGATCCGCGAGCTGTTCGGCGACTTCCCGCTGCCCTGACCCCGCGCGTTCCCGCTGCCCTGGACCCGTGCGGCCTGATCCCGGGCTGCGCTGATCCCCTGATCACGGGGCGCGCGCCGCGCCCTGGTACCAGGAGGTACACCTGATCCCGCTGGAACCACGAGTGGACGATTCTTCGCCTCAGCGCTTACGGTTGGGGCCGTGGCTGCAATCACGGGTAACTTCCGGCTCGGTCCGGACAACGGGCGCATCATCCTCAAGACGAGCCGCGCCGGGCTCGCCGCCAGGGCCGGCCATGACCTGACCATCGAGATCACCCGCTGGTCGGCGCAGGTCGAGGTGCCGGATGAGGATGCCGGCGGCGTCACCGCCGCGACGGTCAGCGCCCAACTCGACCTCGGCTCGTGCACGATCCGCGAAGGAACGGGCGGCGCCAAGCCGCTGACCGACAGGGATCGCGGCGAGATCAAGAAGACCATCGCCGGGATCCTGGGCGACGGCGAGGCCACGTTCGCCTCGTCGCGGATCGTCCGGTTCGGCGCCAGCGGCGGCGCGATCGAGGGCACGCTCTCGATCAACGGGAAGACCCAGCCCGCCCGCCTGCAGGTGACCGAACCCGCGCCCGGCCGGTACCGCGGAACCGCCACGGTCCAGCAGACCGCTTTCGGGATCAAGCCGTACGTCGGCTTCTTCGGCGCGCTCAAGCTGAAGGACGAGGTCACGGTCGAGGTCGAGGTCAATCTCGCCGGGGCCGAGTCCGGCGGGTCGGCAGAGTCCGCGTGAAGTTCCTGGTCATCTGGAAGCTCGACCTGTCGCTGCTGTCACCGCACGTGGCGTCCGCGGTCGCGCGGATGCCCGCGTACGCCGAGCCGCTCGAGCGCTCCGGCCAGGTCGCCGGCCGTTACCACATCGTGGGCGCGCACGGCGGCGCCTGGCTGTACGACGTCGGCTCGAACGAGGAGCTCGAGCGGCTGATCGCGCTGATGCCCATCTACAACTTCGCGCACTACACCATCTACCCGCTGGCCGACATGCCCGACTGGGACCAGACCGGTGCCGCCTCCGGCGAGCCACCCGCGCCAGCGTGATCCGTCCGCTGCAGCGGGAGTAGCGGACAGCCGCGCTCCGAGGTAGAGCACGTTCCTCCCGGACGTTTATCCGATCTTTTCGGGAATCGCGGATTGCGCGAATCAGTGATTCAGTGAATACTCGGATCGGGAAGCCCGGTGCAAGCGAGCCCGAGGGGCCGGAGGTGACCGTGGCGGGCTATCAGACGGTGGCGCAGCGGAACCTGACCTGCGCCATCCGCATCAAGGAGCGGCGCCAGGAACTCGGGCTGACCCAGGCCGAGGTGGTCAAACGCGTCTCCCGGCACGGATCGCGGCTGTCCAACCAGGCCCTCAGCGCGATAGAGAACGGCCGCCGCCTGCCCGTGGGCCGCCTGCCCGACCTGGCCCTCGCGCTCGACTGCACCGTCACCTACCTGGTCGGACTCACCGCCGACCCGCGCCGCTGGTCGCCGGACAGGGAGGACATCACCGGCCCGTCGACCGCAACAGAAACATCAAAAACCTCACATGCCACTGAGGCACCGCCACGTGCCCGCCAGCCGGCTGTGACCGGCGCCCCGTCACGCCGCAACTGGATCCTCGGCCCCGACGTGCCGGACGTCCCAGCCGAGCTCAGCAACCGCGCCCACCAGCCCGACGTGCCGGCCCCACCCGTCAAGCCCAGCTAGACCCCGTTAGATCCCTGCCTACCGCGGAGGACGCGATGAGGATTCCCCGGACCTTTGTCCCTGCCGTACCGTTGCTGCTCGCGGCCGTCCTCGGCGTCACCGCGTGCGGTTCCTCCTCTTCTTCGACGGCCGCGAGCGGTTCAGCCAGCAGCCCGGCGGGCACCTCCACCGTCCAGATCACCTTGTACACCTCGGTCACCCAGAACACCGTGACGGCCGTGCTGAACGGGTTCGAGAAGCAGCATCCGGGCATCAAGGTCAGCGTGTTCCGCGCCACCACCGGCCAGCTCAACGCGCGGATCGCCGCCGACGAGCACTCCGGCGGCCTGCGAGCCGACGTGATCTGGGGTACCGACCCGCTCTCGATGGAGTCCTACGCGCAGGACGGCCTGTTCCAGCCCTGGCCGCTGCCGAACCTGACCGGCGTGCCGCCCCAGGACAAGACGACGTACTTCTGGGGGACCCGCGAGCTGTACCTGGTCATCGTGGCCCACAAGGGGCTGACGCCGATGCCGACGACCTGGGCCGACCTGACCAGCCCGGCGTACAAGGGCAAGGTGGCCCTCCCGGACCCGGCCGCGGCGGGATCCGCCTTCGCGGCGCTCGGCTACTTCGACACCGCGTCCGGGTTCGGCATGAACTTCTACCACGCGCTCAAGGCCAACGGCGCGGTCCAGGTCAGCACCATCCCCGAGGTGGTCACCGACGTCGCCGAAGGCCGCTATCAGCTCGGCATCACGCTGGACTCCGAGGTCCGGGCCGCGGTGAAGCAGGGCTCGCCGGTCGTGATGGTCTGGCCGACCGACGGCGCGATCTCGCTGTACAGCCCGATCGCCGAGACGGTGGCCGCGAAGGGGGCCGCGGGCGCGGCCACGCAGGCCCTGCTGCGGTACGTCCTGTCCCCGGCCGGGCAGACGGCGATCGGGAAGACCGGCTGGCAGCCGGTACTGCCCGGCATCGCGGGACCGCCGCGCCCGGCGGGCGCCACCGAGGTCTACCCCGGCTGGTCCGCGCTGTTCGGCAAGCAGAACCAGATTCTGCAGCAGTACCAGGCCATCTTCGGAGCCTGAGGCGGTGCGCGCCGCCACCGCGGCGGCCGCCGTTCTCGCGGCTGGCCTGATCGGCGCGCTGGTGGCGGTGCCGCTGGTCTCCCTCGGGCGGATCGCGGCCAGCGGCGGGCTGGCCGGGATATGGCAGT
>JASIGD010000356.1 GCA_030045295.1 Streptosporangiaceae bacterium | reverse complement strand
GCCTTGACCAGGGTCGCCTGGAGGAGGAAGGCCGCCACCACCTCCACGAGGGCGCCGAGCAGCAGGCCGATGGTTCCGGCCAGCGCCAGGAGCGCCGCGAGGATCGCGGCACCCAGGTAGATGATGAAGGCGATGGCGAGAAGATGCTGAGCGTGCGCCTTGTACATCCGCCACGCTTCGTCAAGAACGCCTGATAGAGGGTTCATGGCGGTGATGGTACGCCTCGTGGCCTACTCGCGGGTGAACGGAAGGACCTAACGCCGCCGCAAAGACGGCGGCCACGCCCTGGCCGCCGCCGACGCACATGGTTTCCAGCAGGTACCGGCCCTGCCTGCGCCGCAGCTCGCGCAGGCCGGTGGCGAGCATCCGTGCCCCGGTGGCGCCGATCGGGTGACCGAGCGAGATACCGGACCCGTTGACGTTCAGCTGGTCTGGCTCGTTCCACTGCCACCCGGCCAGGACGGCAAGGACCTGGACGGCGAAGGCCTCGTTGAGCTCCACCAGGTCGATGGCGCTGAAACCGAGGCCCGTTCGGGCAAAGAGCTTTTCCACCGCCGGGACGGGCCCGATGCCCATGGTGGCGGGGTCGCAGCCCGCCGCCGCCCACCCGACCAGATAGCCGGCCGGCTCCAGGCCGAGCGGCTGGAGGCGGTCCTCGGCCACGACCAGGCACGCCGCGGCCGCGTCGTTCTGCTGGCTGGCGTTGCCCGCGGTGACGGTGCCGCCCGGCATGATCGTGCGGAGCTTGGCCAGCGTCTCGACCGTCGTGTCCGGCCGCACGCCCTCGTCCCGGCTGACCAGGACCGGGTCGCCGCGCCGCTGCGGCACCTGGACCGGGACCACCTCATCGTCGAACCGGCCGGCCGCCCAGGCGGCCGCGGCTCGCTGCTGGCTGCGGGCGGCGTAGACGTCGGCTTCGTCGCGGGTGATGCCGAACCGCACGGCGAGGTTCTCCGCGGTCTCGATCATCCCGGAGATCTTGCCGAACCGCCACTCCGGCTGTGAGCGCTCCCGGCCGCGGTCGATGCGATCGTAGAGCACCTGGTTCCCTGACCTGGCCCCCCACCGGACGGAAGTCGTGTAATGCTCGGCGTTGCTCATGGATTCGGCCCCGCCGGCCAGCACCGCGTCGGCGGCGCCGGTCTGGACCATCATGGCCGCGGTGATGATGGCCTGCAGCCCGCCGCCGCAGCGCCGGTCGATCTGGAATCCCGGCACGCTGACCGGCAGGCCGGCGTGCAGGGCCGCCCACCGCCCGAGGCACGGCGTCTCGCCGTTGACGTAGGACTGAGCGAAGGCCACGTCGTCGATGCGCCCGGGGTCGATCCCGGTCCGGTCCAGGACGGCCTTGATGGCCGTGGCGGCCAGGTCCTCGACGGGAACTGCACGCAGGCTTCCGCCGAACGTGCCCACCGGCGTCCGCATGGGCGCGACGATCGCGGCCCGGCGCGTAGTCATGGGGCGGTCCTCCTGTTAGTCGCGGGCAGCGGCCGCTGCCTCCAGGGCTGGCCTGTGGTCGGGATGGGCGATCGCGAGCATCCGCTCCCGCCGCTGGGCCAGGGTCAGCCCGCGCAGGTCGGCTACTCCATACTCGGTCACGATCACGCCCGCGTCGGCCCGGGCGAGGCTGACTGGGCCGGTCAGCCTGGCCACGATCCGGCTGGCGCCCCCGGCTGTCGACGACAGGGCGAGGACCGGGACTCCGCCCGGCGACCGGGCGGCTCCGCGCAGGAAGTCGGCGGCTCCGCCGACGCCGCCGACGTACCGGCCCGCCGCGGTCTCGGTATTCGCCTGCCCGGTCATATCGACCTCCGTGGCCGAGTTGATGGCCACCAGGGCGTGCTGCGCGGCGAGCACCGCGTGGTCGTGCGTGTAACGGGTGTCGCGGAGCTGAATCGACGGATCGGCCGCGGCGCGCGTGATCAGGGTCGCGGTGCCCATCAGGAAACCGGTCACGACCAGGCGCCGGTCGACGGTCTTGCGGGCTCCGGTGACGACGCCGGCCTCGATGAGCTCGGCGACCCCGTCGGTGATCATCCCGGAATGCACGCCGAGGCCGCGGTGACCGAAGAGCTGGCGCGCGGTCGCCGACGGCAGCGTGCCGAGGCCGAGCTGGAGGGTGGCGCCGTCGGGTATCAGGCCCGCGACGCGGCGGGCGATCGCGGCCTCGACGCCGCTGGGCGGGGGCTCCGGATACTCGGCGGGCGCCCGCGAGGTGTGCACGATCACGTCCAGCTCGCTCCGGCTCAGCCTGCGGTCGCAGCCGATCTCGGGTATCTGGTCGTTGACCTCGGCGATCACCGTGCGGGCTCGGCCGATGAGCGGGGTCAGGTAGTCGGCGGCCAGGCCCAGGCCGAAGGTGCCGTCGGGCCCGGCCGGCGGGAGGGCCAGGAACAGCACGTCCGCGCGGAGCGGGCCGTCGCCGAGGATCCGGGGCAGCTCGGAGTAGTGGCTGGGCACGATGTCGAGCAGGCCGGCGGCGCGCAGCGCTCGGTTGGCGCCCGCGGCGGAATAAGAGGCGAACGACAGGTAATCGCGGTTCTCCGGGCGCAGCGCGGGTGAGCTGGATATCCCGGTGAAGCACCGGATCCCGCCCAGGCGCGCGCGCTGCCTGGCCAGGGCGTCGGCCAGCGTGAGCGGCTCGGCGCAGGCCTGGCCCCACGCCACCGTGTCGCCGGGCTTGACGTACCTGGCCAGGTCGAGCGCGGCGATGTCACCGACCTCGGCCGTCACCAGGATCGGCTCTCGTCGCCCGCGGTCACCGGCCCGCCCCTCAGGCCGTCGCGTACTTGGCCCTGAGTTCGGACTTGACCAGCTTGCCCGCTTCGCTGCGCGGCAGCGCGTCGACGAAGCGCACGGTCCTGGGCGCCTTGAAGCTGGCGATCTTCGACTTCACGAACGCGATGATCTCCAGCTCCAGCTCGGGGCCGGGTACCGCGCCCGGGGCGGGCTGGATGAAAGCGGCGACGGACTCCCCCATCTCCGGGTCGGGAACGCCGATCACCGCGACGTCGTCGACGGCCGGGTGGAGGGCGAGCACGTTCTCGATCTCCTGCGGGTAGATGTTGACGCCGCCGGAGATGATCGTGAACGCCTCGCGGTCGGTGAGGAACAGGTAACCGTCCTCATCGAGGTACCCGACGTCGCCGAGGGTGGTCCAGGTCGGATGCGCCGGGTGCTGGGAGGCGCGGGTCTTGTCAGGGTCGTTGTGATAGGTGAACGGCACCGTGTCGCGCTCGAAGTAGACACCGCCGGTCTGGCCCGCGGGCAGTTCGGTGCCGTCGGCGGAGCAGATCCGCACGGTGCCCAGGACGGGCCGGCCGACGGTGCCCGGCCTAGTGAGCCAGGTGGCGCTGTCGATGACCGTCATGCCGTTGGCCTCGGTGCCCGCGTAGTACTCGACCAGGACCGGCCCCCACCAGTCGATCATCTGCTGCTTGACTTCGACCGGGCACGGCGCCGCGGCGTGGATGGCGACCCGCAGGCTCGAGGTGTCGTACCGGGCGCGGACCTGCTGGGGCAGCTTCAGCATCCGGACGAACATGGTCGGCACGAACTGCGCCTGCGTGACGCGGTAATCCTGGATCGCCGCCAGAGCCTGCTCGGCGTCGAACCGCTTCATCATCACCACGGTGCCGCCGAGGGTTTGGGCGGCACTGGAGAAGGCCAGCGGGGCCGCGTGATAGATCGGCCCGGGCGAGAGGTAGACCGTGTCCCTGTTGAAGCCGAAGGCGTGGCCCACCAGCGCGACGATGGCCTCACCGGACTCGGACACCTGGCTGCCGGGCAGCGGCCTGCGGACGCCCTTGGGCCGGCCGGTGGTCCCAGAGGAGTACAGCATCGCGGCGCCGTGCGGCTGGTCGGCGAACGGCACGCCGGACGCGGCGGCGATGGTGTCCTCATAGCTGCCGTAACCGGCGACCGGGCCGCCGAAGGCCAGCCGGAGCTTCAGGTTCAGGCCCGTGACGGCCTCGGCGGTCGCGGCCTGCTCCGCGGACACGATCAGCGCGCGGGCGCCGCAGTCGTTGACGATGTAGGCGACCTCGTCGGGCTTGAGGTGATAGTTGACGGCGGTGACGTACAGCCCGGAGCGCATGACGGCCCAGATCACCTCGAAGGCACGCAGGCTGTTCTCGGTCAGCAGCGCCACCGCGTCGCCGGGGCGCAGGCCCACGTCGTACAGCACGTGCGCCAGCTGGACCGAGCGCCCTTCAAGCTGCCCGTAACTGAGCGTCTCCCCGGTCCCGGCCATGACCGCGGCGAGCCTGTCCGGCGTCTCGGCTGCGTACCTACCTGGATACATGGTGGCCGTCCTCACCTTGGTTAAATCAACGGTAAGGTAACCGCCCAGCAGGGAGCGTGTCGTGGCCGGTCTTTCTGTGGAAGAACAAGCCGTCATCGGCACGGCGGCGGAGTTCGTCGACCGCGACGTCCGGCCGGTGGCCCGCGAACTCGAGCACGCCAACGAGTACCCCGAGAAGCTGATCGAGCGGATGAAGGCCATGGGCATCTTCGGCCTGGCCATTCCCGAGCCCTACGGGGACGCGGCGGTCTCGACGCCGTGCTACGCCGAGGTGACCGCCGAGCTGGCCCGGGGCTGGATGACCCTGGCCGGGGCGATGGGCGGGCACACCGTGGTGGCCAAGCTGCTGCTGGCGTTCGGCACCGAGGAGCAGAAGCGGCGCTACTTGCCGCGGATGGCGACCGGCGAGGTACGCGCGGCGATGGCGCTGACCGAACCGGGAGGCGGGTCTGACCTGCAGGCCATGACGACGACCGCGCGGCGGGAAAGCGGCGGGTACCGGGTCAACGGCGTCAAGACGTGGATCACCAACGCACGCAGGTCCCAGCTGATCGCGCTGCTGTGCAAGACCGACCCGTCGGCCAGGCCGCGGCACCGCGGCGTCAGTATCCTGCTGGCCGAGCACGGCGACGGGTTGCTGGTTTCCCGCGACCTGCCGAAGCTCGGCTACAAGGGGGTGGAAAGCTGCGAGCTGTCGTTCTCCGATTACTTCGCGCCCGCCGACTCGGTGCTCGGCGGCGAGCCCGGTCATGGCTTCGCTCAGATGATGAAGGGCCTGGAGATCGGGCGCATCCAGGTCGCCGCGCGGGCGGTGGGGGTGGCGCAGGCGGCGTTCGACGACGCGCTGCGGTACGCCCGGCAGCGGGAGAGCTTCGGCGTGCCGATCTGGAAGCACCAGGCGGTCGGCGGCCTGCTGGCCGACATGGCGACCAAGCTCACCGCGTCCCGCCAGCTCGTGCTGTACGCCGCGGGGCGCTACGACGCCGGGGACAGGTGCGACATGGAGGCCGGGATGGCCAAGCTGTTCGCCTCGGAGGCGGCCATGGAGATCGCGCTCGACGCGGTCAGGGTCCACGGCGGTTACGGGTATTCGACCGAATACGACGTGGAGCGGTACTTCCGCGACGCGCCGCTGATGATCGTCGGCGAGGGCACCAACGAGATCCAGCGCAACGTCATCGCGGCCCAGCTGGTGTCGCGCGGCGGGCTGGACCGCTAGCAGCCCGGCGCGCGCGAAGCCCGGCCGACCGGGAAATCCGCGGCCGGCCCGGCTTCCAGCAGATGGTCAAGAGCCGCGGCCGCGTCAAGCGGGTGGGCCACGGTACCCCACCGCGCGCCGGCCAGCTCCGCCAGGCGCGCCGCCTGCTCGTGATCGTCGGCGGGCGCCAGGATAATCAGCTCGGGCAGGCTGCGGGCGGTATCGACGGTGTCGTCCTCATCGGTGCTGCGGCAGTCGGACAGCAAGATGACCACCCGGCGCCGGGCCCGAGCCTGCGCCAGCTGCTCGCGCGCGGCCCGCAGCGCGTCGGCCAGCCTGGTCACGCCGTGTCCGCGGAGCCGCAGGAGCCGCTCCGACACTGCCGCGGGCGCGACGTCGGCGACCAGGGGCCGGATGACATCTACGGTCGCGGCGAAGCACAGCACGGCGTGCTCGTCCGGGGCTCGCAGCGCGCAGGCGGCGGCGACGGTCGCGGCTGCGGCCAGCCTCGGGCCGTTCATCGAGCCCGACCGGTCGACCACGACCGCGAAGGCCGTGCGCGGCCTGGCCCAGTGCACGGTGGTCAGGTCATCGTGGGCGACGGGCCGGGCCTCGGTCCTGGCTGCCGAGACGCCCTCGACGGATGCGTCTATGTCGAGGTCGCCGTCGGCGGCGCCGCGAGCGGGCCGCAGCCGGGAGACCCCGCGCATCGAGGCGCGCCCGGCGCGGGCGCGATCGAGCACGATGCGCGAGCTGAGCCGGACCGCGGCGGCCCGCAGGCGCTCGTCGGTAGCGGTAGTCATGGCCGCGAGCAGCTCGAAGGCCGTCGGATCCTCGGCCAGGGCACGGCTCAGGGCCTGCTCGTCGAGAACCCCGACCTCGGGGCTGATCTCGGCGAAGCGAGCATGCCGCGCGAGTTCGTGCCGCCCGACGGTCTTGCCCTCGGGCCGTCCTCCCTTGGGTCGCGGTCGCTGGCTCGGCCCGCCGGCGGCCGAGGCGGCCGGCGGGCCGGTCATTCCCCCGGGCTGGTCCCGCCTCCCGGCGCGTCGGCCGTCCCGGCTGCCCGTACCTGCCGGAATATCTCCTCGATGACCTGGTCGGCCGACCGCCGGCACGATTCGTGCGGCCGCACCCGGCCGGACATGGTGGTCAGCGCCGCGTCCAGCCCGGCCTGCCAGTCGCCGATGGGGACGGCGCGGACGTCGGCCAGTTCCGGGACCAGCCGGGCGTAGTCGATCGCGCCTCGGACCGAGGCCCCCGAGCGCAGGTCGGGATGCTCGCGCGTGGCCCGGGCGAGATCCACCGCCTCGGCCACCAGGCCCGGCTTGGCGCGGGAGGCCGCGAGCCGGACGATCTGGCGCTCGTGCTCCGCGTCCTGGTACCCGACCGAAATCCGGCAGGTCCGGTCGTACAGGGCCATCGACAGACGCGAGGTGCCCACCGAGTCGTACGGATTCATGGCCGCGACCAGCCGGAAGCTGCAGTCCGCGGCGATGCGGCCGAGCCGCGGCACGTTGATCTCACCTTCGGACATGACCGTCAGCAAGACATTGATCGTCTCTTCGGGCACGCGGTTGAGTTCCTCGACGTACAAGAGCCCGCCGTCGCGCATGGCCCGCACCAGCGGGCCGTCAGAGAAGTTCTCCGGCCGGTACCCCTGCTCCAGGACCAGCGCCGGGTCGAAGGACCCGATCAGCCGGGCCGGGGTCAGCTCGGCGCTGCCCTCGACCAGCACGAATTCCGTGTGCCGGGATTCCGCAACCTGCCTGAGCAGGGTGGACTTGCCCGTGCCGGGCGGGCCCTCGAGCAGGATGTGGGCGCCGGACGCGAGCGCGGCTCGTACCAGCTCCAGCTCGCGCCGGAGCCCGACAACCTGGATCGACATCGGGTCAGTGCTCGCGTGCCGGGGTCAGTGCTCGTGCACGACGACGCCGCGCACGTTCTTGCCGGCCAGCAGGTCATCGTATCCCTCGTTAACCTGGTCGAGCGTGTACGTCTTCGTGATGATCTCGTCCAGCTTCAGGTCGCCGGCCTGGTACAGCCCGAGGAGCTTCGGGATGTCGTACGTCGGGTTGCAGTCGCCGAACAGGCTGCCCTTCAGGCTCTTGCGGAACAGGGTCAGGATCGTGGCCGGCAGCTGGATGTTCGGCTCCAGCAGCTTGTTCAGCCCGGTGACCACGACCACGCCGCCCTTGCCGACCGCGTTGAAACCGGCCGCGATGACCTCGGCCGTCATCAGGTCCACGGTCAGGATGGCCGAGTCGGCGCCCTGGCCCCGGGTCATGTCGATGATGGCGCCCTGCGCTTCGTCGGCGGTCGCGAACGCGTGGGTGGCGCCGAGCTCCATCGCCTTCTCCCGCTTGTTCTCCAGCGGGTCGATGGCGACGACGTTCTTCGCGCCGGCGTAGCGGGCGCCCTGCACCGCGTTGATGCCGATGCCGCCGATGCCGTAGACCGCGACCGTGTCCCCCGGGGTCACGCCCGCGGTGTACACCGCGGAACCCCATCCGGTGGGCACGCCGCAGCCGACGAGCACGGCCTTGTCCAGCGGCAGGTCGTCGTCGACCTTGATCGTGGAGTTCTGGTGGATCACGCCGTACTGGCTGAAGGTGCCGAGAATGCACATGGCGCCGTACTGGCCGCGGGACCCGGTGAGCGGGAACCGCTCGCCGGGCAGGTAGCCCTCCAGGATCGTCGCGCCCCAGTCGCAGATCGACTGGCGCCCGGTAGCGCAGTAGCGGCAGACACCGCAGTTGGGGATGAACGAGCACACGACGTGGTCGCCGGGAGCCACGCGGGTCACGCCCGGCCCGACCTCTTCGATGATCCCGGCGCCCTCGTGGCCGAGCACCATCGGCATGCGCGCCTCGAGATCGCCGTGCAGGACGTGAAGGTCGGAGTGGCACAGGCCCGCGTGGGTGTAGCGGATCAGGACCTCGCCGGACCGCGGCCCGTCCAGGTCGAGCTCCTCGACCTCGAGACGCTTGCCCGGCTCGTAGACGACGGCTGCCTTGGTCTTCATCGACGCTCCTTCGGATGGGGTGACTGCTTTAACTCTTCCCCCAGGACCGCTCGATGATCAAGTCGGCGTCCTGGCCGACGGCGCGCGTAGCCGCGGCGGCCGGACGGGCACGCTGCCGCCCCGGCTCACCTGCGCCCGGCCGACTGGCGGGACCGCCTGTTATGCCGCGCGGAGAGGATCTGAGCCCCGGCGACCAGCAAGGCCATGAGGTAGAAGAACGTGAACATGGCGAAAGCGTAGGTATTGGTGAAGAAGGTGACGGCCAGCGTGGCAACCGCGATCGCCACGCAGATGGCCGCCTTGACCGCGTTGCTCATCGGCGGCTTGTCCTGCGCCCGGACGGGCTGGACCCTGACCAGGCCGGCGGGGATGTCCATGGTGACCGCGGCCAGGTCCGCGTAGGTGCGCGAGGCGAGCACCTGGCCCAGCCGCGCGTCAAGCTCGTCCCTGCTCAGCCGGCCCTGCACGAACGCGGTCTTGAGGATCTCGATCACCTGGTCACGGTCGGCGTGAGAAGCCCGGAGACCGCCGCGGTCCGCGGCCATACGCTTTCCCGGCCCTGCCGTCACGGAACCTCCCACGAACACGAGCAGGAAAAGCGTAACGCGGCGGCCGGAGGGCGAGCATCCCCAGCTACCGTCCCGGCGAAGACCAGACGGCGAGCAAGTCCTGCCGAAAGCCGCGGCCACGACGATTCCTCGCATCAAGCCGGGCACCGGGATGGCTGGCCTGAAGTCGTAAGAAAAGGTCATCCGATTACATGCGGCAACAAAATGCCCGAGTGCAGTGAATTACATCCAGGTAATCTGTGGATATGCTGTGAATGAACCTGCGGATAAACGCCGCCGAATGCGGACAACTGCCCGGATTCTGTGGATATCGTGTGGACAGCGGAAAAAACCAAAATGGTTTGCTGCAGGCCCTTGCGCAGCGCCCGCGGACACAGTAAAAATGTCTTACCGTTGGAAACGGGCACCACCCCGGGGGCGACCTCGGGAACGTGAGAGGAGCCGGGAGACCGGCCCCCCGCACGGGTACCTGGCACCGGCGGGCGGCGCGCAGTGTCGGCCAAGCCAGGCAACTGGCCGGCTGACGCGGCGAGGCCGGGCAAGGCCCCTCCATCTCATACATGGAGGGGCCTTGTCTGATTTGCCCTGGAAGGCATTCTGACCAGGACCGATGTGACGCGGCAACGCCGCCTGGACCGCGGGCCGCGGCGATCGCGGGGGCATGACCGAGACCCGGCACGACGGCGGGCGAAAGCTGCCGCACCGCCTCTCAGGCTCGCGCAGGACAGCCGGTCCAGCCCCCGAAACCTCAGCCGCCGCCCTGTCCCGGGCCTGCGACCGTGCGGGCCGGCTCACCGGCTTCTGTGCAGAAACATGTGGACCACTTGTGCAAAACGGGACTGAGGCTGTGCATACGTTGGGGAAATGCAGGGGATTTCTCGGCCGGGTGGTGTCCATAACGAGGCTTTCACCTGGCACATTGCCACCCACAGGCTGTGCATAGAGACAAATCTTAAATTGTCCACATGCCGCACCGCAATATCCCATAAATGAACCGAAAATTTATCGCAAGTTTATCCGGTCGTGATTCAGGATGGGGACCGTAAATGTATTGAACCAAGAAACGGTTAGTCCGGGGGTGTTGAAAGCGGACGGCACGTGCAGTGGCCGCACATGCGCGCCAAGGCAAACCAGGCGCTCGCTGACCGCAGGCCGCTTTCCCGCGTCGGCCCAGGACAGCAGCCCGGCAAGTTCACCGCCGCGCTGGCAGCACACAAGCCCAGCGCGCGAGGGACGCGCGGCGGCCACTCCGTCCGTCATCCCGACGTACGTGCCCGTCACGGGTGCCCGGCGCTCACCACTGGCTCAAACGGGAGGCCTGACATGAGGATCAAGACCCGCCCAGACGACGTCAGCATGCTCCAGATGAATGACTGGCTCGCCGAGCTTCGGGACGAGGACCGTGCCGAGGCGACCCGAGAGGAGGCTGCAGGAGCCCCCGTGGCCGCGGCGCCGAATGGGTCGGCAGCCCCGGCCGAGACCGGGGTCCCCGGCTGGGCTAGTGCCCCGGCCGAGACTGGGGCACCCGCTGGGGTCCCAGCCGAGACTGGGGCACCCGCCCAGGTCCCGGCCGAGACCAGGGCCCCTACCCGGGTTGGCGCCGCCGCCGACGTCAGTCCTGCTGCCAGCGCGCCCGAACGGGCCGTGATCGGTGATGAGATACGGATGCCGATCATGTGGTGCGAGATGGGTTCCTGCATCTCCTGGTACACCCATCGCGCAGCGCTCGGCGAAGCCGATACCCGCGCCCGCGCGATCGCCGCCGGCTGGCGCATCGACGCGCTGGGCCGGCTGACGTGCCCCCAATGCCAGCAGACCGATCCTCGCTTCTGGGCCTCGTGCGCGGTCGTGCCGTGGGACCGATACACGGCTATCGCG